>JAZNIJ010000189.1:0-6517 GCA_045577455.1 Eubacteriales bacterium | reverse complement strand
TTGTTTTTTTGTTTCTGTGCATATAATATCACGCATTGACGATAAATGCAATAGTTTTTTGTGTTTTTTATCGTCAAAAAGTGATTATTTACAAATCGTTCATAACTCAACAGTTTTGAAACGCTGAGCTTATATATAATAATGAAGCGGACGGTTTCAGCCGTCCGCGTTCCGCGCCTGAAGCCGTTCTGCGGTATACCGGGGGAGGGGTCCACCACAGCGCCGAAGCTCTCTCTAAGTTGCTTTTACTACACACAAAATCAAAAAGGCATTTTTCAAAATGGCGCAAAAAACAAAAAAGGCGTTCATAAATTGTTTACACTCTGTCCCCTTGACAGATTATCGTCAATGTGCTATACTATTCTCAACAAAGCAAAGGAGCGTGAAATTATGCAATTCAAAGATATGTTAAAAGAACTCATAAAACGGAAAGAAAAAACGCAGACCGAGTTTGCCGCCACGGTTGGAACTACACAATCGGCAATAGGCAATGCGTTGAAGCGGAACGATGCTTACATCAGCACTCTCGTTAAGTGGTGCGAACTGAATGGCTATGAGGTGGTGGTTCAAGAGAGAAGGCAGGGCAAACGCAGAGAAGATCAGATGGTGCTTTCGATAGAAAAGAAGGAGGAATGATTTATGAGATACGGCTACGCAAGAGTTAGTACGAAAGGGCAAGCTAAAAACGGAAACAGCCTTGACGACCAGTATGCAAAATTAAAAGAAGCGGGTGCGGAAGTTATATTTACAGATAAATGTACTGGCACAAAGATGGAACGCCCCGACTTTGATAAACTGTTAGAAGTTATCTCCCCAGGCGACGAACTTATAGTGTGTAAGTTAGATAGATTTGCACGAACCGCCGCGGAAGGTTCTATCATGGTACAAGGTCTTGTGAAACGTGGTATCAGAGTAAACATTCTTAATATGGGCGTTGCTGAAAACACTCCTATGGGTAAGTTGATGGTAACGATGCTTCTTGCGTTCGCAGAGTTTGAACGAGATATGATTGTTGAGCGCACACAGGCGGGCAAGGAAATTGCAAAACAAAGCCCCGATTACCGAGAAGGTAGACCAAGCAAACGCTCCGCCAAGTTTGAAAAATATCTTGCGAAAGTGGATAGTGGCGAACTGACCATCAAGGCGGCTTGTGCTGAACTGGGAATCAGCGTTAGCAGTTTCAGAAGATACAGAAAGGCGGTGTAGAGAATCAACTATGGAGATGGTATTCTTAGGTATAATTGTTTATGTTTTATATTTCATCACGAAGAATTTTTGGTGGATTCTTTTAGCCGGAATATCCGTTATTGTGCTTTCGAATTATTTTGAGAAAAGGGAATTACGCTCTATTGAAAGTGCCATAAAGGTTGAACTGATAAAAGAAGTTGCCGTATATAAAAAGGAAGCAATAAATACCGGTTATTCGATTGGAAAATATATAACCAGGCACTATCGATACAAGGAGTATTTGGATCATTACCAATGCTATTTCAAGGTTGTATTTTCAAATGGGAGCACAAAAACAATTAAGTGTAAAAAAGACAGTGAGATGTACAGAACTCTTATAGAAAAGTGCAAATAGAAACATGGTAATAAACGATATAGCAGCCGGGTATAGTACGGAGAAAGGGTAAGAAAAAATGGCAAGAAGGAAATATATATTTGCGATATTCGTGTTTATAGTAGTAATGTTAATAATATATCTTGTGGTAAAGGATAACAATGAGCGAGAGGAACCCGCCGAAAGTAGCCGAGCTGAAATTTCACTAAGCACCGAAGTTGAATCTTCGGAGATTAGCGAAGCGGAGTCCGAGGAAGAAAGCGAATCTCCGTTGAAGGCACATTACAACGAAAAGTGGATTCCGCTATCGGCAAAAACTGAGCTTTCTTCGCAGGATATTGAAAGTTTAAAAACCACCGTTGATGTAATAGCGAAGCAAATTATGAGTGATAATCAAACAAAAATATTTTCGATATGTTACACAGCGCCGGACCTCAAAGATAAACTGCTCGGAACATTAGCAGAACTTGACGTTAAAATCGCTTCCGCACAAGGAAAATACAATAAATTATTAGATGATATAATTGCTAACAACGGAGTTATTTCAGAGAAACAAAAAACAGAGCTCGAAAGCTATGTTGATGAAATAATTGATTGTTCGCTTGGAAATTAAATAAACGCAGAGCCACAGAGCCGTACACAATGTACGGCTCTATTTTTTATATTCAGGAGGATATTATGAAGGAAGTAAATATTTTAGGAACACCGTACACAATAAAAGAATCATCTGCAACAGAGAATCCCCTGCTTGAAACGTGCGACGGATATTGTGATTGGACGACAAAAGAAATCGTCGTTGAGCGAGAGTTTGAAGGCAACCTTGGAGATATGGAGTGTTA
Organism: Eubacteriales bacterium; assembly: GCA_045577455.1. Taxonomy (GTDB): domain Bacteria; phylum Bacillota; class Clostridia; order Oscillospirales; family CAG-382; genus SIG653. Next base: position 4,117 of record JAZNIJ010000189.1, on the reverse strand, counting down.
TATAAAGAAAGTTTTGAGACACGAAATTGTTCACGCTTTCTTTCTTGAAAGCGGACTTGACGGATGTTCAGGAAGCACAGAAATGTGGGCAAGAAACGAAACCATGGTAGATTGGTTTGCCAGACAAGGTGTGAAAATTTACGAAGCATGGAGAGAGACGGGGGCGTTGTAATGGATAACCAAGAGATAATCAAACGCTTATGGGAGCGAGATACGACAGATGAAAAAATTGTAGACATGCTTTACTCAATGAGCGTGAATACAGAAGATCATAGAATGTCATATGACATAGCAAAGCTGTGTCAAAAGCGAATAGCGGAGTTCAGAGAAGAACCGAAAAAGGCGTATGCGTTTTATGAGATATACGAAAAAGCGCTGCATTTTGCTTCGGAGAAGGTTTTTGAAGCGTTTCTGATATACAACGAGTTAGATAGACCTGCTCCCGAAAGGTTCTATCAACCGAGAATGAAAAAGCTGAAGCCGATAGTGGATGCCTTGCAAGAGGCAGCAGATGGTGAATTAGACGAACTGTTTATAAGTCAGCCTCCGAGAACGGGCAAGAGTACGTTGGTGCAGATATTCCTTGTGTGGTTTGGAAAAACGAGACCCGAAAAAGCGAACCTATACTGTTCGTATGCGCAAGGCGTTGTGGAAACGTTTTACGATGGATGTTTGGAGATCTTAACCGACCCGACCTATCGTTTGCACGGGATGTTCCCCGGTCACGATTTAGTATATCAAAACAAACAAAACGCCACGATAGACTTGCGAAGATGCAAAAAATACCGTTCTATCACATGCAAATCGTTATATGGTCAGTTAAACGGACTTTGCGACTGTAACGGAGTGTTGATAGGCGACGACCTTTTGAGTGGTATTGAAGAAGCGTTAAACCCCGAAGCATTAACAAAAGCAAATATCCGTGTAAACAACAACCTTCTCTCTCGTGCAAAGGAAGGGTGCATAAAAATATGGATTGGCACACGCTGGAGTCCGGTTGACCCAATAGGCACGAGAATAAATATGATTGAAACAAGCCCTGAGTACGCAAATTTAAGATACAAGGTTGTGAATGTTCCTGCACTTGACGAAAACGATGAATCGAACTTCGATTATGATTACGGCGTGGGCTTCAGTACAGAGTATTATCACAAACTGAGAGCGCAGTTTGAAGCGGGAGATGATATTGCCTCTTGGAGCGCACAATACATGGGCGAGCCATACTTCCGTGAGGGTCTGCTATATCCCGAAAAAAGTCTGCGTAGGTATTTTGAGCTTCCAAAGAGAGAACCTGATGCTATTGTATCGGTATGTGATACCAAAACCACAGGTAAGGATTATATGGTGTTGCCCGTTGCGTATATCTACGGCAGAGACGTGTACATAGATGATGTTGTATGCGACAACGCTTTGCCCGAAGTGGTTAATGCGAAGTGTGCGGAAGCGATAGTGCGAAACAAAGTACAGGCGTGTAGGTTTGAGAGCAACAACGCGGGTGGAATGATAGCGGACAAGGTCAATGAATTGGTGAAAGCAAGGGGGCATAGCTGCCACATAACGAAGAAATATACTACAGCGAACAAGCTGACGAAGATAATTCAGTACAGTGACTTCGTGAAGGAGCGTTTCTTGTTCAAGGACAGAAGTGTATGCAGGGGTCATAATGACTATAATAAAATGCTAAAATTCTTAACTCACTTCACGATAGATGGAAAGAACAAGAATGACGACGTACCCGATTCGATGAGTATGTTGGCTGCATATGTTGAGGGGTCTGTATATCAACCTGTAGAGGTAATGAAGCCATTTTTTTAGTATTGAATACTATATGTTGTGTTGTGGCATATTGCAAAATACTAATTATCGTGATATAATGTAAGCAAAATAGAATAACGGAGGCGCAAGGTGAAGATAGTAGAGATTGTGTGTCCCAACTGTGGGAAAATCATCACTAAGGTATCTGAGGATAGCAACGCGGTTATCTATGGATATTGCCGACGTTGTAAGACGGAGCAGAAAATAGAATATCAAGGTAGAGCCAAAAAAGAGCCACTCAAGAAATGAGTGGCTCATATTTTTTTATGTTGAGGGGTGAAACGCTGTGGCAGTAATTGTTCAAGCAAACACACCCGGCGAGTTCACCGGGCGAAGAAAAATATATGTAGACGAAGAAAATATCAACGCGACGAATATAGAAAAAGTTGTTGCGGATGTTCTTGCGGTGCATTTCAAGAACGCAAAAGAGATAGATTACTTGATGAAATATGAGCGTGGCGATACTCCCATACACAAGAGGGAGAAGGCGGGCCGCAAGGATGTTGACTATCGCATTTCCGAAAATCACGCGGCGGAGATAAAAACGTTCAAGGTCGGATATGTATTCAGTTCTCCCATCACATTGGTTCAGAGGGCGGTTGAAGATAACGCATACAGCGATACAGACGATAAACGCATTGCAAAGCTGAACGAAATGTTGTTTGAGCAAGGAAAAGCCGCAAAAGATAAGAAACTCGCAGAGGATTTTACAACCTGCGGAGTTGGATATCGTATGGCATTGCCGAAAAAGTATGATGATGGCGGTTTAGCACCGTTTGATATTCTTCCGCTGAATCCGCTGACAACGTGCGTGGGATATTCCAACGATGTTTATGGGCGCCCCGTAATTGGTATCAGCTATGTTGCGAAAGCCGACGGAAGCACGAAAATTGGGGCATACACCGAGAGAGAATATTTCGAGTTAGAGGATTCAACACTTGGCGGAGAACTTCGCCTGACGGGAGAACCGAAAATAAACCCTATAGGACTTGTTCCCATAGTGGAATACAGAGCAGATGAACAGCGAATGGGCTGTTTTGAGAGGGTTTTAGATTTACTCGACGCACTGTGTATTCTTACAAGTGATAGAGTAAACGGTCTGTCTCAGTTTGTTCAGAATATTCTGTGGGGCGACAACATTCAATTGGACGAAGAACAGAAAGAGGCTGTTAGAAATGGCGGCTGGCTGTTCACAAAGAGTGATAGCGTAACAAAAGCCGAACTTAAATATTTAACACAGCAGTTAGACCAAACATCGGCGCAGGCGTTGGTGGATTGGACTTATGAGCAGATATTACAGATAACAGGTACGCCTGCGAGGGGTAAATCCACAGGCGGCAATACTGGTCAAGCCATTGTGCTGAGTAATGGCTGGACTATAGCAGAAACGGCAGCAAAGAACACAGAGATAGTGTTCAAGGACAGCGAGTTTCAGTTTTTGAGAGTAATCCTGAAAATACTTCAGGGATGCAAAAGCACCTTTGAGGAATTGAAAACGCTTCGCTTGTCCGACATAGATGTGAAATTCAGCCGTAATAAAACGGATAGTATTTTGGTTAAGGTTCAGGCGTTACAGCAACTGATAGATACGGGTGTTGACCCGTTGACAGCATTCAAAACGGTTGACTTATTCAGCGATCCGCAACAGGTATGGGTGGATAGCAAGAAATATATAGATGCAAAGAGAAACATGGAAAACACCGAGGTGAAAACTGCCAAAGGTGTAACAAAGGATGGCTCAAATGTTTTATAAATCACTCAATATAAATAATTCTGAATATAAGCTTGCGGTAAACCTGACGGGTTCAGGCGCACCCACAGAAGAAACAGAAGCCAATGTGGGTATGTTCTATATGGACGAGGACACGGGCAAGGTTTATAAAAAAACCGCTTCAGGTTGGTCTGTTCTCGGCGAAGAAGGAAACATCGGTGAAAATGGAAGAAGCATATGGGCGGCAACGATAGATTACACCGGGACTACAACGATCAATAAAATGTATGTTTCTGTCGCTGAGGGCAGAGAAATACAGGTTGGTGATTTAATTCTATACACCAATGGAGTTGTAGGTAGAGTAACACAAATAGCAACATCATCTGTAGCCGTTGTAGATACGGGTATAGATTTAAGTGGCGAAGACGGTTATAGCCCCATCAAAGGCACTGACTATTGGACGAAAGACGACAAAACCGAAATAGAAGCAGATATTTCCGTTGAGATAGCTTCACAGCTCGCAAACAAAACCCAGCTCAAACCCGAATTCGCAAATAATATTGAAGAATGCACAGACACTTCTAAACTTTA
>JAZNIJ010000188.1:0-3502 GCA_045577455.1 Eubacteriales bacterium | reverse complement strand
CGCTCTGAGAGAAGGGAATATTGCTGACGGTTTTTATTTCAGGCTTAAGTGAAGTGTCCGCAAATCCATAATTCCAATCGTTCTTCGGTATAAGTTCGTAATCACAGTAGGGGAATTTTCTCACCACACCGTCTTTTTCATATTCGTGCATAACCTTTTCAACTTCTATCGGCAAAGAGAATACAAGATTGCCGTATTTTACATAGTTCAAATCATAGGCATATTTTTCAAAATGCGGAGTGAAATCAAAGGAAATAACAAATTCGCATTTCACACCTTCCGTTATGTTAAATGTCAAGTGGGTTTGGGTTTCACTTTGACCGTTAACCACAATGTTTTTTGCATCTCTCGGGAGCCTTATTTCAAATTTAAAATCCTTTTTTGCATCAACGGTATATTTAAGTGTGTTTTCAAAAGGATAATTGGTTTCAAGCGTAATAGATATATCCTTAGTTTTTAACTGACTTGGAATCGGCAAAACGCTTGCCACACATTCATCGTTATACATAAATGCCGATAACGCAAATTTCGGCCAACCCTGATTGAAATTTGCGGTGCAGCATCCGAAATTGGGTTCCAGTCCAAATAAATGTGCTTCAGAGTTGTTCGTTCTGAACAATGATTTGCCGGGGAATTTTTGACAGGCAATTTGATTATTCATTTGTACGTACTGATGCGTCCACATATCCTCGCTGATCGTCGCCGGCAAGGCGTTAAATGCCAAAACCTCCAAACGTTCCAGCCATTTTGTTTCACCTGTATATGCAAACAACAGCTCGTAGGAGTACATTTGCTCTACAACAGCACATAACTCCGTACCTTGAATGGGGGAAACGCCCGAAAGACACTCGTCACCGGTAAAGGTTTCTACTGCTGTGCCGTTATATTTTTTCAATATATCATATAGTTTTTCGGCAGCATCTGTATATCCGACATTTAACAAATTGTGGCTGACAGCTTCATACTTCAGCATCATCGCAAGGTTTACAATGTGTGTTTCAAATGTCCATTTATTAAGTGGGCGTTTCCACTTTGGAATAAATTCCTCATAATCTGCACCCTGCTCTTTCATAATCCGGGCAAGGTCAACAAGCCACGGCTCTTTGTATTTTTCGTAAATGAAATTAAGAGAGACAAACAATTCAAACCATCGGAATTTTCCCCACGAAAAAAGTTTTATTTTCTTACTCTTCAATAGTTCGTAATAATTCTTGAGTATACTGTAAATAACATCTGGAATGCGCTCATCATTGGAGCAGTTATAGTAGACTGTTAAAACCTTTGTTATAAGTTGAATCGCCCAAGTATCGTAAGTTGCTCTTTCTTCCTCTGCACAAGGACAAATCCACCCATCTGCCTGCTGTCTTTCGATAATAGCATCCATATATTTTTTTGCCCGTTTAATCATATCGTCATCTTGGAGCAGATATGCAAGAGGAATAAACCCGTCAAGCCAATACGGCACACGCTCCCAACCCTCACGGTTTCCACCAATCCAAGCGCTGTCCCGAATATCCGGCCATATTTTATCAAGATTACCGCTCAAACCGTCTGCTTGAAGCTTTAATTGTCGGTAAAGCCATCCTGTCGGTTTTATCTCGTTTGTAGTGTAAAAATTCCATTTTTTCATATCATCCGCCTCCCTTTGCTCGTTTAGTATATCACAACCAAAAGACCAATAACATTGATAATATAACGCATTACATTGACAATATCACAATAGAGCTCTATACTAATGTTGGTGATTATATGAGAGGTATCAATTTAAATAAACCCATTATTTACAAGCATGCTTCGCTCCGATTTTTCGAAAAAAACGAGTATCATATCAATCGCGTGTGTAACGATGATGTTTTGCTGCTGGTTTATGAAGGTGTTCTTCGCTTTTTGGAAAACGGAAAAGAATATGAAGTGACAGCAGGACATTATCACATACAACAGCACGGAAGTAAGCAAATAGGACATCTTCCAAGCGATAGCCCTAAATATTTATACGTACACTTTTGGGGAGAATGGGCCGATAATGCTGACTCGCTCAATTACTGCGGCGAGTTTGATTATATTTTATTTAAAAATTTGCTTGAAAAAATGGATCGGATTTCCCACGAAAATCACACACAAACAGAACAAGTAGCTGTGTTTTTCGATATTTTATCCATTTTATATCGCAATCGACTACCAACAATAAAAGAAAATGATATAGCCGAATATATACAGCACCACTTTCATGAGAAAATAACTCTTGAAATCTTATCAGAAAAATTTAATTACAGTAAAAATCAGATTATAAATATATTTAAAAAGGACTTTTCGCAAACGCCAATATATTATCTGAATAAAATACGAATTCAAAAGGCATTATATTTACTTGAGGTTACATCAAACACGTCAGAAAGCATTGCCGAAGACTGCGGATTTCAAAATTACTCGCATTTCTATCGGTTGTTTGTGCGGGAAAACGGTGTCTCTCCGACTGAGTGGCGACAAAACCGTCGACTGACTATATTTTGATTTTCATAGTATAAATCTTCTTGTTTTACAAATAATAGCATCGTAATTTGTAAAATTATTGTAGGCAACAAAGCCTCCCTTGTGCAAAGGGAGGTGGCACGGCATAGCGAAGCGAATGTAAATAATAATACTTGCCAGCGGCAAGTATACATTAGCTTACAGCCGTGACGGAGGGATTGTAAGGTATCGATACAAGACAATCCCCCAGTCAGAAATCAAAGATTTCTGCCAGCCCCCTTTACACAAAGGGGCCTTATCAGCCACAGAAAAGGAGATAGAAATATGAAAGCGCCCGAAGGAAGTGCCCTTGGGGTGCAACCGGCATTGTCAGAAGAGTGGAGGAATGTGTTATAATAGGGCAAACATCGAAAAAACCGCATAAACACTGGAGTTTCGGCAGTTTCTGATTGGACTTAATTTGCACAAAAACATAAGATACATAGCAAAAGCGAGGTGAAAAATCACCTCACTTTACCTTTATATCATTCTACAAACGGCAATAAGGTTATTCGCAATTTTGCACAGCCGTAAGGTATCAATGAAAGTTCTTCCACCTTTGAAACAGGTGTTAGGGATTGCGGTATTCTTGCGCAAACACGCTCATATCCATCCTCAAGTCCCCAATCAATCTTTTGCATTTTCGCCGTTATTGTGATTGGTGGATTGCTCTGAGAAAAGGAAATGTCGCCGCTGGTTTTTGATTCTGCTTTAAGCGCTGTATCTGCAAATCCGTAATTCCAGTCACTTTTTGGTATAAGTTCATAATCACAGTATGGAAATTTTCTTTCTACGCCGTCTTTTTCATATTCGCACATAATCTTTTCAGCTTCTATCGGCAAAGAAAATACGAGATTTCCGTATTTTACATAATTCAAATTATAGGCATATTTTACAAAATGCGGAGTGAAATCAAAGGAAATAACAAATTCGCATTTCACACCTTCCGTTATGTTAAATGTCAAGTGGGTTTGGGTTTCACTTTGACCGTTAA
>JAZNIJ010000187.1:0-16425 GCA_045577455.1 Eubacteriales bacterium | reverse complement strand
ATAATAATATAAAAAATAATGTAAATATAACCAAAACCACACGAATAGAAGAATGTTCAGTTAGTGCTGATATTACTCATGCAGATACATGGATAGCAAAATATGAAAAAACATATTCTAATAGTTTCTCAATATTTTTATCCAGAGCAATTCCGAATAAACGATATTGCAACCGAGTGGGTAAATCGTGGATATAAGGTGACCGTTCTTACAGGTATTCCAAATTATCCAAAGGGAAAGTTTTATAAGGGATATGGTTGGTTCAAAAAGCGCAAAGAAACATGGAACGGCGTTGATATTATAAGAATCCCTCTTTTTGCCAGAGGAAAAACATCAATAGGGATGGTTCTCAACTATTTTTCATTTGTTTTTTCAGGTTTTTTCTGGAAGGTTTTCACAAAAATAAAGGCAGACCTTGTTTTCACCTTTGAGGTGTCTCCAATGACGCAGGCGCTTATAGGCGTTTGGTATTCCAAAAAAAGAAAAATCCCAAACTATTTGTATGTACAGGATTTATGGCCTGAAAATGTTGAAATAGTAACGGGGATACATAGTAAGCTTGTTATTAACCCAATAAGCAAAATGGTTAATTACATATATAAAAACTGTGATAAAGTTTTTGCAACTTCTCCCTCTTTTGTTGAAGAAATACAAAAGCGTTTGTCGGGGAGCGAAGAAAAAGTTATATATTGGCCTCAGTATGCAGAGAGCTTTTATTGCCCTTTGGATGAAAAAAACAACCTCATTCCAAATGATGGGGTTATGAATATAACCTTTACAGGAAATATAGGCACTGCTCAGGGGCTTGAAATACTGCCGAAGGTTGCAGTTATTCTCAAAGAGAAAGAGAAAAAGGTTCGTTTTAACATTGTTGGAGAGGGAAGAAATAAACAAAATCTCCTTGAATGTATAGAAAAAAACGGCGTATCGGATTATTTCAATATGATTGGATGGCAAGAGTCCAAGGATGTACCTGCCATACTGTCTGCAAGTGATGTTGCATTTCTGTCATTCGAGAACAATCCTTTATATTCAAAGACAATTCCCGCAAAGCTACAATCGTATATGGCTTGCGGAATACCAATTCTTGCATCTGCTTGCGGTGAAACCAAAAGGGTTATAGAAGAAGCAAATTGTGGTATGGTTGCAGAAATAGGAAATGCAGAGGCGTTATCTGAGATAATAATAAAATATTCCATTCTTCCTGAAAAGGCAAAAAAAGAAATGGGAAGCAACGCTGTTTCTTATTGCAACGCTAATTTTAACAGAGAGAATTTACATAAAATAATGCTTTCAGAATATATGGGCATAGAAGATAAATAAATTTACAGTTTTATCGGTGTATATCGATGTATAAGGAGTAAAAATGAGCTTATTCAAAGGAAAGACACTTTTAATAACCGGAGGAACAGGTTCTTTCGGAAACGCTGTTCTTAACAGATTTCTTGACACCGATATTGGTGAAATAAGAATTTTTTCAAGAGATGAAAAAAAGCAAGACGATATGCGCCATGATTTTCAGGCAAAATATCCTGAAATATCAGAAAAAATATAGTTTTATATCGGGGATGTTAGAAGTTTAGATTCTTGCAGAAGCGTTATGCATGGAGTTGACTATATATTTCATGCGGCTGCTCTTAAGCAAGTTCCTTCTTGCGAATTCTTTCCAATGGAAGCGGTTAGAACCAATATTATTGGAACAGATAATGTTTTAACAGCTGCAATTGAAGCAGGTGTTGAATGTGTTATTTGTCTTTCAACCGATAAAGCCGCATATCCCGTTAACGCAATGGGAACATCAAAAGCAATGGAAGAAAAGGTTGCTGTTGCAAAATCCCGTAATTCGGGAAAAACAAAAATCTGTTGCACAAGATACGGAAATGTTATGTGCTCCCGCGGTTCTGTTATTCCCCTTTGGATAGACCAGATAAAGGCAGGAAACCCAATAACAATAACAGACCCTAATATGACTCGTTTTATTATGTCTCTTGATGAGGCAGTTGACCTTGTTGTTTTTGCTTTTGAACATGGTGAAAACGGTGATATCCTTGTTCAGAAAGCACCTGCTTGTACAATTAAAACTCAAGCAGAGGCAGTTTGCGAGTTATTCGGCGGTGATAAAGACGCAATTCGCGTTATCGGAATACGCCACGGTGAAAAGATGTATGAAACCTTGCTTACCAACGAAGAATGTGCAAATGCTGTTGATATGGGCAACTTCTATCGTGTTCCTGCGGATAAGCGTGGACTTAATTACGATAAATATTTCAGCCAGGGTGATGAAGAAAGAAACCCACTTACAGAGTTCAACAGCAACAATACAAAGCTGTTAACCCTCGAAGAAACAAAAGCAAAGATATATTCTCTTGAATATATAAAAGAAAGAATGGACACAAAATCCTGATGTAAAAATCTTGTAATATTTACTGAGGAGGGCGAAACGCATATGGTCAATTTGTTGTTGATTTCACCGAAATCAGAACAAGCCCAGGGTGGTATGACTGTTTGGACAACTGCTTTTACATCTCAGTGCTCCGAAAGTGAAATTAAATATGACTTATTAAATATAGCGACAATTGGGAGACGCGCTGTTAAAGGAAATGAAAAAAGAAGTCTTTCAGATGAAATTGTACGCACAAAATCCATATTCAAAAATCTGAAGGGGTTTTTGAAAAGAAAAAAATATCATGTTGCTCATATGAACACATCTTGTGGAGCTTTCGGGTTAATACGAGATTATATGATAGTGAAGCGTATAAAAAAGAAACAGCCGGAATGCAAAAGAATAGTTCATTTTCATTGTGATGTTGAAAAAAGTACGCGTTCAAAGTATAGTGTATATTTTCTAAAAAAACTTTTAAAGATTACTGATACCGCCTTGGTGTTGAACAATAATAACAAAAAATTTCTAAAAGAAAATTCGAATACGGAAGTTATTGCAATTCCTAATTTTATAGACAGTAGTCTTGTGAGAAAAAACGAAAAAGTCATTTCTGAAAATGTGAAAAATGCTTTATTTGTTGGTTTTGTACAGCCAGAAAAAGGTGTCAAGGAAATATATCAATTGGCAAACAAATTTCCGCATATTGTTTTTGATTTGGTTGGTCAGGTGAGGGCAGATGTTACAGAGTGGGAGAAACCCCAAAATGTTATTCTCCATGGTCCGAAATCGAGAAGCGAGATTATAAATTATCTGGACAATGCTGATATTTTTATATTCCCAACTCATAGCGAGGGATTTTCCGTGGCACTTCTTGAAAGCATGGCGCGTGGATTGCCAAGCGTGACAACTACAGCCGGTGCCAACAGTGAAATGCTTGAAGGGAAAGGCGGTATAGTTGTTTCCGTTGGCGATGTGGAAGCAATGGAAAAAGCCATCGTTGATTTGGAAAGCTCTCATAAGAGAAAAGAAATGTCGGATTGGAATATAGAAAAAGTAAGCAGAGAATACACCGCACAGGCGGCAATGAAAAAATTCAACGAAATATACAATAAAATATAGTTTTTATTGTATATTTAAAGCAAGAGTTTAGGAGGATTATATATGAAGAGGGCATTGTTTATAACGGGAGAGAGATATCCTGAAGGCGATGCCGGCTCTGTAAGAGTTCATACTCTTGCTAAAATGTTTCAACTTTTGGGATATGAACCTACTGTTGTTGGAATGGGAAAAACAACAAATTTTGAGTTCGTTGAAGCAGATGGAGTAAAATACACTTCGTTGCGTTATCCCGGTCCTGACATCGTGTCAAGAATACGCGGTCGTGTTTGTTACGAGAAACATTTGAAAAAGATGGTTTTTGAAGCAGGTAATTTGTGGGATGTTATAGTTGTTTCTCTTGTTGATAGCCAATGTTTTAACTGTATAAAGAAATATGCCAGCGCCCATTCATCAGTTTTGATTTATGATGTTGTTGAATGGTATTCGCCTGAACAGCGAAAATTTGGCAAATTGAATTTGTCATATGTTCTCAATAATCGTTTGGTAAATAAATGTATAGATGATACGGTAAAAGTTATTTCAATATCTTCTTATCTTGAAGAACATTTCAAGAACAAAAATGTTATTACAAAACGCATACCAGTTGTTATGGATATTGAAAATATGAAACACAATAAAAGCACCGTTCCGGAAAAAACTGTTTTTATGTATGCCGGTTCTCCCGGTAAAAAAGATTATCTTGATGTTGTTATTAAAGGTTTTTCTTTGCTTGAATCCGGTTCTTTTGAGTTTAAAGTTATCGGAGTAACGAAAGAGCAATTGATAAATAATTGTGGGGCAGACCCGATTTGCGTTGAAAAGCTCGGGAAAAAACTTTGTTGCATGGGCAGAATCCCACGACAAAATGTTTTAGAGGAATTGGAAAAGGCAGATTTTACCATTCTCATGAGGTCGCAGACCCAACGATATGCAAAAGCCGGTTTTCCAACAAAATTTGTAGAAAGTCTTGCTTCTGCAACACCTGTTATTGCAAATTATACATCTGATTTGAATCTATACTTGAAAAATGGGGAAAACGGCTATGGCGTTGAGGATGAAACCGCAGAATCCTTGGCAAAAGTTTTAATGAATGCGGTATCCCTTTCATATAGTGAGCGTTGCAGAATGCAGGAAGAAGCTCGAAAAACAGCGGAAAAATGTTTTGATTTTCATTTGTATTCCGAAGACGCGAAACAACTTATAAACGCCTGAAAAACGAAATACAGAGCAGCGTAAAACAACAAAACAAGGTGTTTGGGAGCATTTATTCGCCATGAGAATATTACAAATAGGAGCAACTTTTGTTGGAGCTCAGAAAAAAATAGAATATGCGGTTCATAAATGTGCAATTGAGCAAGGGCATGAGAGTGCTGTTTTATATGCCATTGGAGAATCAAGTGAAAAAGATATTGTTTGTTACGAAAACAAATTTGATGCTATAATCAGACGCGGAATGCGCAAAATATTTGGCAAGAATCCCAAGTTTGCTTTGTTGTCCACTTTGAAACTTATAAGGTACATAAAAAAATATAAACCCGATTTAGTTAATATACATATAATTCATCATGGGTATCTTGATTATGAGAAGTTACTCGGATATTTGGCAAAAACAAATATAATAACAATTTTTACAGTTCACGATATGTGGTTTTTCACAGGGGGATGTTATTATTATTCCGTGTCCGGATGTGATGGATTTTTAAAAGGTTGCCGGAAGTGTCCCAAAGAAGAGAACGAATTGGATTGCAAAAAAAGGGATGTTGCTAAGTGCTTTGAGAAAAAAGTGAAGTTATTTAGAAACCTTAAAAAAATTGGTTTTGTTTCTGTATCCCCTTGGGTGCATTCTGAAATAAATAAATCTTTTCTCAAAGATTATCCTCAATTCCTTGTTATGAATGCAGCTGATTCGGTAAGTATTCCCCCAAAAACAGATAAAAGGCAAAAATTTACTATAATTGGTGTTGCAAATAATTGGGACGAAAGAAAAGGTCTTGGTCGTTTTTACTCCCTTGGTTCTCAACTCTTAGGTGTATGTGATATTATTTTGGTTGGAAATATAAGCGAGCAAATGAAAATCGGCGCACCGGAAAACATAGAGTTTTATGGTTACGCCAACTCAGCGGAAGAGCTTCATAAATTATATTCTTTGTGTGATTTACATGTCAGTATGTCTTATGAAGAAACATTTGGCTTAACCTTTGTTGAAGCGGCTCTTTCCGGAATAAGAAGTATGGGTTTTTCCAGCACGGCAATTCCTGCAGTTCTGAAGAAAACGGGTGGATATGTTGTTTCTCCTTGCACTGTTGAAAATGCAGTTGAAATAATAAAAGATCTCGTCACCAAAAGAGAAACCTGCGTTATAGATGGAGACGAATATTGCGAAATAAGGAAATATTTTTCTCCTGACCGTATGGCTCTTGAGTATGCCGAGATATATAAAGAAATGTATGATACAAATGGGTCAAAAAGGAATGAATTAAAATGAGTAGTTGGTTGTTGAAAATTTCATTATATAGTTCGGTTATTAACCTTGCTACACTTCCTTTTTCCGCTTTGATTAGCAGAATATTCGGATATTTAACTATAATTCTTTTCTTTTTAAGCGTTATACAGTGTGTATTCCGCAATAAAAAACTCGTGTTGAAAAAAACAGCCATAGGATTTATTGTAGTTATTATTGTAGGAATGATGACCAGCTTACCTTCTTTGGGTTTGGGATCTATTGGAAATATTATTGACCAATTCTTGTCAATAATATCATTCGTTTTGTTTTATGTAAGTATGTTATCAGATTCGGAAGAACAAAGAGGGTTTGTTCTTGAGGATTTGTATAGAATAAATTATATTCTATGTTTTATAATTCTGGCTTTTGCATTCGGTCCATTTGATTTTAAATATGAAATAATAAATGAATACGGTGGAAAATTGTTCACTTTGGGACTGGGCAACCCTAACGGTGTTTCTCTTTATATTATGTTTTCTATAGTGTTCTTGATGATCCATTTTTATAAAAAGAAAAAAATCTCGTTAAGGATTATTGATTTAGGGTTGATAGTGGCAATGGTTTATGTTTTATATCTCCTTGAATCAAGAACAGTTTTTATTTGCACTTTATGCGTTTTGATTGCTTTCTTGTTGAAAGCCCCAAAGGCATTTACCTGGTTTTCTTATTTTGTGGTTCTCGCTCCGGTATTGATGATAATCTTCCAGCTACAAATCAGAAATTTAAACACCGTATCAATAGTTATACTTGGAAAAGCTATCAATACAGGAAGACCTGAGGTATATACCAGGATATTGACAGATATATCATCTTCGTTGCCAAAAATAATTTTCGGTGACCTTTTCGGGTATAGTTTTTCTAATGCTCACAATGGTCTGCTTTCCATATTTGCATCTGTTGGCCTTGGCGGAGTTGTGATGTATATTGTGTTCTGGTATCAACAATTAAAAAAGTTGCGCGTTATGTGTGTGGATACAGTTCAGCGTATAGCATTTTTTACAATTATGGCTGTGCTCATTCATTCATCTTCAGAGGCAATGGGCGTTGTTGGTACAATACCATTCAGTATATTTGTTGTTGTAATTATGAAAATTGCAAAAGGAGAGATAAGGAGCAAATATGACGGAATTGCAGCAGACAGAGTTTGAAATGTTGAAAGAATTTGTTTGCATATGCAATAAGCTGAATCTTGAATATTATCTTGTTTGCGGCTCTGCTTTGGGTGCTGCAAAATACAAGGGATTTATTCCTTGGGATGATGATATGGATGTTGCCTTGCCACGAGGTGATTATAATATTTTTTGTGAAAAAGCTCAGGATATGTTGCCATCGCATCTGTTCTTGCAAAATCATAAAACCGATAAGTATTATCCCCTCAATTTCAGTAAAATAAGAAACAGTAATACAACATTTATTGAAAAGGCATATGCGAAAACTAATATCAACCATGGTATTTATATTGATGTTTTTCCTCTTGACGGGTATCCGTCTGATGCAAATGAACAGAAAAAGCTTGAAAAAGCAAAACAGCGTTATCTGTACAAAAGACTGTGTTGCTTTGACCTTGAATACGGAATTAAAACAAAAATTCTTGTTGGAATAGAAAAGCTGCTTGGCGTTCATAAAAAGCCATATAAATTTGTTTCTGATGTAGAAAAGCAACTGAGCTTGTATGAAACAGAAACTTCCGATATATGGTGTAACCATGGTAATTGGCAAGGGAAGCGTGAATATGCTCCAAGGACACAATATGGAAACGGTGCATGGGCAGAATTTGAAGGACTTAGAGTGAGAATTCCTGAAAAAATTGACGAGTACCTCACCCAGAAATATGGGGATTGGAGAAGCGATCCCCCCGAAAGTGAAATGGTGGGGCATCATTTCAACCATGCTTGTGATACAAAGCGGTCATATAGAGAATATCTCGAAGTTGTATCTGAGAGAGAAGTAAGACTTCTCGAAAAAAAGTAAAAGTTTATTTGTGTTTTACGGCGGTCTGTCGCCTTAAAATAAAAAAAGAAGTACGAAAGGAAAAAGTTATGGCTAAAACCAGAAATCGCACAATCTCTTTAATCATCGCTGTGTTGATGCTCGTTGCTATGATTCCTGTGAATGCACTTGCAAGTATTCCCGGCTGGGAAGAAAACAATGTTGTTTTCGAAGGAACGAGCTTTGGCACCAATGGCTATTACAACGTTATCTCCAAAAAAGATTACGTCCTCGTTCCCGGCGCTGCTGTTGAATCTGAAATAGTTCTCAACAACGCAGCAGGAACACGCAGACAGGTTATCCATGTAATCGAGGTTGATCCTTCCAACCCCGATGTATCCATCGTTCCAGGTTATAATCAGATCGATAAGGATTTGACAGACGAATCCAATTGGTCTCATAAGGAACTTACCGAAATGGCAAAGTATTACGAGGACAATCTCGGATACAACATCGTTGGCGGTATGAACACAGACCTTTATTATGACACATACGCACCTCGTATTCTTGTTTATAACGGCAAGGATCTCAGCGTAAAGGGAAAGACATCTCCTTCTTCCTCCATCCTTTATGTATTCAAGGATGCAGAAGGCAATATTTCCTGTGATGTTAAAGCTTTCAATCGTACAGAGTTTAACAGCTATCTTGAAAATGGAACACTTCTCCACGCAGTAAGCGTTTCCTTTGGAATGGTTGTTAAAGATGGCGAATTGGTTAGCAAAACAGAAGAACGTACATCTGCTGCTGCAGCTCGTTCTATGGTTGGTGTTAAAGAAGACGGTACTTTGGTTATCTGCATGAACGATGGCCGTGGTGCTAACAACTCCGTTGGCTTCTGTAACTACGAAGAAGGCGAAGCTATGTTGGCTCTCGGTTGTCAGTGGGCAGCTAACTGCGACGGTGGCGGATCTTCCACATTCCTTACAAAACGTGTTGGTGAAGAAACATTCACAATGCGTTCTGTACCTTGCGATGGTGCACAGCGTGCAACATCTCACGGCATTTTCGTTGCATCCAATGTTGCTCCTACAGGCGTTCTTGATGTAGTAAACATTGAATCCGATTACGATATTTTTGCTCCCAAAACCGAATACACATTCGGTGCAGAAGCAATTGATACACACGGTTATGCTATGGATATGCCCGCAGATGCAACATGGGCTCTTTCCGATAGCACATTTGGTACAATTGAAAACGGAAAATTTGTTTCCAACGGAACAAAAGGAACAGTTGATGTTCTGATTTATTCTGCAGGTGCTATTGTTGGTACAAAAACAATAACAATTGCAGACCCTGAAGTATTTGAACTTTCTGCTGATTCCACAGTAGTTCCTTATTCCACACCGGATAAGGTTCGCACTATAACACTTCCTATAATTGCTATGATTGGCGAAGCAAATGTATATATTGACACAAATGCAGTAAAAGCAACACTTTCTAACACAGATGCAGGTACTCTCAATGGCTTTGCTTTTACAGCAACAGAAGATACAAGCGTAACAGGCGTTGATATATCCATCGCATATGGCGAAACCACTTTGGTATATGCTATTACATTTGGTAAAGGTTCTGAAGTTATTTATGACTTTGAAAATGGCAACAAAGGTGGCTTTGCTGGCTTTGAAGAAGCAAAAGAATACAGCAAAGAAAATGGTATAAACAACACTCTCGTTGGTTCTGATCCTCTCGCAGGTCAGTTCAATGAATATCTCAGCAGTAACACATTCATGTCATCCGTTAATAACGGTGGCGAAGTAAAGAACGGCAACTATGCTCTTGCATGGAGACTTGACAACAGCGATGCAAACTTTGCAAACTGGTCATATAACGTTCTTTTCAACATTGGTGAAACCATTGTTCTTCGTGATGTTGCAAACGGCAAATTGGCAACAACTCTTGGCATGTGGCTTTACATTCCTGAAGAAGCATTCTGTGCTGCAGGCGGAAAAGGTCTTGCATTCCAGTCTCAGTTCTATTTAAAGAATACTGATGGTACATATTCTTGCAAGCAGGATCACTTTATGTTCACTTCTGCTTCCACAGGAAAAAGAACAAATCTCAACTCTGCAACAAATGCAGATATTCCCGAATCTCGTTGGGTATATGCAAGCATAGACATTTCAGGTTATGATTACCTCTGCACACCGGTTGTTACAGACGAATCAAACTCTCGTTCCCCTTCATTCATTCGTACATATGTAAAACCTGAATTCGCAACAGAGATTACTTTCTATATCGACGATATCACTCTCGACTACAGCTCTGCTGTAGACGACAGAGAAGCTCCTGTTATTTCCTCTTCAACATATTCAACATCTGATACAGCAGTATCTCTTGACAATGGTACTGCTATCAGCGGAAATAAAATTGCTTTCTCTGCAAGCATTTCTGATAACTCTGCTCTTGATTATACAACAGCAAAAATCTTTGTTGATGGCGTTTCAGTTTCAGTATCAGCTTCCGGTTCAGTTATTTCAACAGCTGAAGATGTTGTTTTGACAAACGGAAACCATGTTATCACTTTTGAAATCAAAGACGAACTTGGCAACATAGCACAGTTGACAAAATCGTTCAGCGTTTCCGGTGATGCAGAAGTTACAATTACCGGACACAATGATTCTGGTGAAACACCTAAAGCACAGTCTGTTTACTATGTTGATATCAAAGTAGCAGATATTAAAAATGTAACATCCCTTGTTACAGAAATTAAGTTGAACAACGCAAACAAGTGGGAAATCGCCGGTGCAGTTGTTGCAAACGGATTTGAAGCAACATTTGAATATAATGATGTTTCTGAACTTCTCACTGTAAAAGTTGACCTTGTTAATGCATCAGTTGTTGATGCTAGTGAAGATACACTTGTAAGCATTCCTCTTCGTGTATGGACATACGATCGTTATAATTATGTTACAGATGCTTATATTCCTGTAAGCGAAATGGGTAACAAACCTATCGTAAATATCGAAGTTGAAACAAAATACGGTGTTATCAACAATGTTCCTTTCTATGGCAGCTTTAAAGTTGCAACAGAACTCACAACAATTTCTTCTGAATATCATGTTCATGATACAGAACTTACAGTTCTCAATAAAGAAGCAACAACTACAGAAGAAGGTTATGAAAACAGAACATACTGTGAAACATGTAAATCTGTAGTGGAGTGGGGTACTTCAATTCCTAAGATTGAAATCACTCATAATTATGAAATCTTTGACGGCAAATTTGTTTGTACCGACGAAGGTTGCGGACATATTTATGAACTTGGAACAGAATTAGTTGAAATGAACGGCAACACATATTATGCAATTGCTGGTAAGCTCGTTACTGGCTGGCAGTATATGGATGATGGTTCATACTACTTCTTCGATAAAACAACTTATGCAGGCCTTAATGGTGAATATTCTTCTTATGAAGTAGCAAGCACATCACAGAGCTTCAAATATTCATTCACAAATGGTAAACTTGATGCCGGTGCATGGGTTAAAATGGCTGAAGGCACAAGATACTATTATGGACCTACATATTATCACAACACAACAACAACAATCAATGGCGATACATACTCCTTCCGTTCTAACGGATACCGTTATGAAGGCATTTGCGTTATCAAGTATAACCCTAAAGGCCAATATGAATTATACGAATTCACAGATGACGGTGTATATGTTGGAAGACTTTATGATAGCGGTATTTACACTGTAAGTGATGGCTCTATTTACTATCTTACAGATGGTATTGCTTCCACTCCAGGTCTCGTTAAAGACAACGGCTACTACTATTACTTCAATTCATATGATTGCAAAGGCGAAAGAAATTCAACAGCTTATGTAACTAAAACCAATGGTTTGATTGAAGCTGGCTGGTGTTCATTTGATGAATACGGAAGAATGATTATCAAGCAGGGCGTTGTTGCAGACGAAGATGGCGAAATCAGATATTATGTAGACGGCGTTGCAATATATGCTGGTCTTGTTCAGGATGCAGAAGGCAACTTCTATTATATCAGCGGTAGCGGTTGTGTTGCTGTTAAAAACTGCACAAGATATATTACATTTACAAACGGCTTACTCCCTGCAGGCAACTATAACTTCGGCGAAGATGGTAAGATGATCATCAAACAGGGTATTGTTAAGGATGCAGACGGAGAAATTCGTTACTACGTAAACGGCGTTTCAACAATTCCAGGTCTTGTTCAGGATGCAGAAGGCAACTTCTATTACATCAGCGGTAACGGCGGCGTTGCTATTAAAAACAGAGTATATTATGTTTCTGAAAGCAAGGCAAACGGTTTGCTTCCTGCAGGTAACTATACATTCGGTGAAGATGGAAAAGCTATCATCAAACAGGGTATTGTTCAGGATGCAGACGGAGAAATTCGTTACTATGTAAACGGCGTTTCAACAATTCCAGGTCTTGTTCAGGATGCTAACGGATACTTCTATTACATAAGTGGTAATGGCGGTGTTGCAATTAAAAACAGAGTATATTATGTTTCTGCAAGCAAGACAAACGGTTTGCTCCCCGCAGGCAACTATACATTTGGCGCAGACGGTAAAATGGATATTAAACAGGGCGTTGTTCAGGATGCAGACGGAGAAATTCGTTACTACGTAAACGGCGTTTCAACAATTCCAGGTCTTGTTAAGGATGCAGAAGGCAACTTCTATTACATCAGCGGTAACGGTGGTATTGCAATTAAAAACAGAGTATATTATGTTTCAGAAAGCAAAGCAAACGGCTTAGTTCCTGCTGGCAACTACACATTCGGTGAAGATGGAAAAATGATTATTGGCTAATCATATTTCTTAAAAAGTTAGTCTTATTTCGTGCCCACCCCGAAAGGGGTGGGCTAACCAATAATTTAATTTGTTTGCTGTGAATATAAAAAAACAGTTTCAATAGTATAAAATTCAGGGTGATTATTATGCAAAAAAGAAACAGTACAGGGAAGAATGCGGCATGGATTATTTCATGTAAAATAGTTCAATCCTTGCTTGGGTTGATTGTTGGTATGTTGTCCGCTCGTTATCTCGGTCCTTCCAACTATGGTCTTATCAATTATGCTTCGTCTATTGTGGCATTTGTGCTTCCCATTGTGCAGTTGGGCTTAAGATCTACATTGGTAAGTGAAATTATAGATAACCCTGAAAGCGAAGGAGAAATTGTAGGAACTTCTCTATTTTTTAATTTTCTGTCATCCCTTGCGTGCATTGTGGGAATATGCAGTTTTGCATACATAGCCAATCCTGAAGAACCTGTTACGATTATAGTTTGCGTTCTGTACAGTATTTCTCTTGTTGCACAAGCTCTGGAAATGATAACATATTGGTTTCAGGCAAAGATGGTTTCTCATTATACATCTTTAACAGGGCTTGCGGCTTATATAATTGTATCAGCTTATAAGATATACCTTCTTATTTCGGGAAAAAACGTTTATTGGTTTGCTATATCAAATGCTTTGGATTATTTTATAATAGCTGTAGCACTTTTGGTGATTTATCATAAAATTGGCGGTCAGAGATTAAAGGTCTCGTTTAAGCGATTTTCAAAAATGTTTGCCAAAAGTAAATATTTTATTGTTTCCAGTTTAATGGTTACCATATTTGCCCAAACCGATAAAATAATGCTTAAAGCAATGATTTCTGAAGAAGCGGTTGGTATATATGCTGCAGCGGCTTCCTGTGCTGCACTTACAAATTTCGTTTTTTCTGCAATTATAGATTCGTTCCGCCCTCAGATATTTGAAAATAAAAAGAAATCCGAAAAGTCATATGAGAAAAGCATTATTTTGTGTTATTCGGTAGTAATATACTTGTCATTGGCTCAAAGCGTTGTTTTCTCTGTTTTTTCCGGTCTTATTATAAAAATTCTGTATGGTGCAGATTATGCTGCTTCTGCAAATGTTTTAAGTCTTGTTGTATGGTATACAACTTTTTCTTACATCGGACCTATTCGTAATATATGGATTCTTGTTGAGAACAAACAAAAATATCTGTGGATAATAAATCTATCAGGAGCAATATTAAATATCGCACTTAATGCTGCTTTGATTCCTTTTATAGGTGTAATGGGGGCTGCTATTGCTTCTTTGGTAACACAGATATTTACAAATGTGATTATTGGATTCATTATAAAACCTATAAGATACAATAATAAATTGATGTTAAAAGGATTCGACCCACGACTATTATATGGTTATGTAAAGAGTATCTTATTAAAAAAGAAAACATAGAGTAATCAGGATTTTCTTTTGAGTGAAATAGCGGATGTTTGTGTATATTTGTTGTTTTTGTTTGGAATTATTGACCTAAAAATATTGATAAAATTTTTGAAAAATTTGTATCATCTGTGGATTACACCTCAAACATTCTTTCGCCCGATTATATTGCAAACGAAATAATAATTCTTAATTTAGGAGAATTTACAATGGAGATTTACGAATAAATCCCCATTGTACATAATATGGATGTAAGTTAGCAATAAGCAATATAATAAGTATTTCGTAAACGGTGTTTTTATTTTATACTAATATGAAATAGGTTCTATTACTCCGCCTGCATCAGCACCAATTTTGGTTGTTATGATATGATTTTTTGTAATTGTGAAAATGTTAAAGCTCTGCTCGGTGATAGTTCCTGCTTTTTTCTCGTGCCACATTCCAGCAAGGTTCTCTGTGCCGTCAGAATTGTATCTGTCGTTTTCTTCTTTAGCATCACACCTTGTTCCGATAATGTTGAATCCATACGCAGTATGTATAGAATCCATATGGGTGTGGCCGTGGAAATAACCGACCAGCTTTCCTTTTGCCTTTGAAAAATCAACATTTACAGATACGGTATCATAGCCGTATTCTCCTTCATAATTGCCACTATATGTTGTTTTGTGTGCGAAAGCGTTCAATACACCGTTCATAATCTCTCTATCACCTATCTCTTGAGTTGTAGGTACATGAGCGAAAATTACAATTCTTGTATTGTCATTTAAATCGTTGGAGAGAGCATTATTGATTAAAAAATCAAATTGTTTTTGAGTAAATCGCATAATCCACATCTTGGGATAAAGCTGAGTTCCATCATCCTGAAGTTCATAATTGTTTTGCTGAGTGTTCAGTCCGATATACCTTACATTGTTGCTTACATCATCAATATAATAAGCTGTTCCCGTTTCATCGAAATGCACATTTCCCACCATACCAACTTTACGGTAGCAAAATCCGTGTAATTCCTCGGGCGTTAAATTGTTAACATATGTTTCTCTTTCCATCGGTTCTTTAAGGTTACCGTCTGAATATATGTTGCTTAACACTCCGTTTCCATCCTTGTCAAGCGTGCCATATGTTCCGTCATGGTTACCTTGTTGCATAAGCAGCCTGTCTTTGAGTGGATAGAACATTTTTTCTATCTCTGCATTTTCCAATATTAGATTTTCTTTTGACGAATGACATCCCCTTGTTTGCCAATCTCCAACATGGATTGCATATTTGATATTTGCTTCATCCATTATTTTTTTGGCTAACAAAGGTGAGATTTTGCCTTGATTCGAAGGATAATGAGTATCTGCCAGAAGCACAAATGAAAAACAGTCTTTGCCGTAGGTGCTGTGGAGGTTATTTATAGTTGCTATCTTGCGAGATAAATGTTCGTTCCAATAAGAGGGAATTTCATCATTACCGATGTTTCCAATTGTTGTATTTATTGTTTCCATATTGTCTTCTAAAACAGAAATCCTTTCGAGATATTCCACGTCAGTTTCCTCTAAAGCAATAATTCTGTTTTCATAATCTGTTGGTATAAAAGCATGGCCTGTGCTCACCCAATCATATGCTTTAACAATTGTTGGCTCGGCAATTTCTTCGTTTACTGTAAGAATTATATCACCAACATCGGCATCATTGGGAGTAGGGAAAGCAAGTTGTAAACCCGTTACAGTGTGAGCTCCGTTTTCTGAAATTTTCCATGAATAAACACCATCTTCATTCACTCCCAAATATGTTAGATATACTTCATTACCAAGTGTAATGTTGTTAGAAAAGTAATCATATGCAATATAATTCGCGTCACTTACCAAAATTGCATGAATAGAGATTCTGTCAGCCTCGCTTCTGAGAGTGGCTCCTTTAAACCTTATTGTGTCTCCTATATTTATAGGAATAAGGTTTGAAATTGTAGAGGGGACACCGCTTTTTTCATCTTCTACTCCACCTGAACCAAATCTTTTACCCTTCATCCACTTTGTTGTATCGGTTGTGTTTTCTAAATCTGGAACTGCTAAATTGGTGTAGCCGCTTTTTTCAACTTCTGTCATCATATAGGCATATATATAGCCATCAGGAAGCACATAAAGTTTAGAAGTGTCTGTGCATTCTTCAATATTATTTGCGAATTCGGGTTTGAGCTGGGTTTTGTTTGCGAGCTGTGAAGCTATCTCAACGGAAATATCTGCTTCTATTTCG
>JAZNIJ010000186.1:0-26384 GCA_045577455.1 Eubacteriales bacterium | reverse complement strand
TTATAACACACCCTACAACCTACAAAAAACCCCTTTAAGCTCTTGACAATTAGAAAAAAATGGTATATAATTATGGAGTTATAAAATGTGATAATGTATCATGAGTAACTATGACTTGTTAAAAAGCGTTTAATATTGAGTTAAAACAACTGCATTATAATTATCGGAGGAAAAACGGTGGCAAATAATAAAGCTGTATACAATGATCAGACAATAGTCCTTCTTAAAGGCGCAGACCGAGTTAGAAAACGCCCTGCGGTTATTTTCGGGTCTGACGGACTTGAAGGGTGTCAACATTCATTTTTTGAAATACTTTCCAACTCTGTTGATGAAGCAAGAGAGGGATATGGAAGCACAATAAATGTTACCGTTACCAAAGATGGAGTTATGACTGTTGAAGACTTCGGCAGAGGTGTACCCCTTGATTGGAACGAAAAGGAACAGCAGTATAACTGGCAGCTTATTTATTGCGAAATGTATGCAGGCGGTAAGTATAATAATGACGATGGGGGAGCATATGAATTTTCCCTCGGTTTAAACGGACTTGGCGCTTGTGCAACTCAATATGCTTCAGAATTTATGGAAGTAACCTCTTGTTCAAAGGGGGTTAAATCACAAATAAAATTTGCAAAAGGCGAGCCGATAAGCGAGCTTGTTAAAGAGCCATGTGCAAAAAATAAAACAGGTACAACTGTAACATGGAAATCTGACAGAGAGGTTTTCACCGATACGGATATACCCCTTGATTTTTTCCGTTCTACCTTAAAAAAACAGGCGGTTGTTAACAGAGGGTTGCGTTTTAACCTGAAGTTTGAAACCAAAAGCGGAGAATTTATTAAAGAGGAATATTATTATGCTGAGGGCATAATTGACTATATAAAAGAAATTGTTGGTGAAACCGCAATAAACCAACCCACATTGTATTCTGCTGACCGTGTTGGCAGAGATAGAGATGATAAAAACGATTATAAGCTAAGGATAAATTTTGCTTTCTCGTTCTCACCCGATGTTGGATGTATTGAGTATTATCACAACTCATCTTTTCTTGAATACGGCGGTTCGCCCGATAAGGCGGCGCGTTCTGCTTTTGTCAGTTCTTTTGATAAATATATGAAGAACAACGGGAAGTACAACAAAAACGAAAGCAAAATAACCTTCGGAGATATTGAAGATTCCTTAGTGCTTGTTGTCAATTCATTCTCAACTCAAACTTCATATGAAAACCAGACTAAAAAGGCGATAACAAACACATTTATAGCGAAGGCAATGACGGACTTTTTCTCAAAGTCCCTTGAAGCATTCTTTGCAGAAAATCCCGCAGAAACGGATAAAATCTGCCAGAGAATCTTAATCAACAAGCGAAGCCGTGAATCTGCCGAATCCATGAGGAGAGATGTTAAGAAAAAGCTTACAACAACTCTTGACATAAACAACACTGTTGAGAAGTTTGTTCCTTGCAGAAGCAAAGACCCAGAGGTTTGTGAGCTTTATATAGTTGAGGGCGACTCTGCTATGTCAAGCTGTAAAACTGCAAGAAGTGCAGATTTTCAGGCAATAATGCCTGTAAGAGGAAAAACCTTCAACTGCCTTAAAGCGAATTCCCTTGAAAAAATACTTCAAAGCGATATAATTACCGACTTGCTTAAGGTTATCGGATGCGGTGTTGAAATGAAGGGAAGAGGTTCTCATAAATTTGCTTCCTTTGATATGAATCAGCTAAGGTGGAACAAGATAATTATCTGCACCGATGCCGACGAGGACGGATATCACATCAGAACTCTTATTCTCACTCTGTTCTATACTCTCCTTCCTACTCTTATTAAAGAAGGAAAAATATATATTGCCGAAACACCTCTTTATGAAATAGTTTCAAAGGATAAATCCTATTTTGCATATAACGAAGGCGAGAAAACAGAAATTCTTGAAAAATTGGGAAACGCAAAGTATACCATTCACCGTTCAAAGGGCTTGGGTGAAAACGACCCCGATATGATGTCTTACACAACAATGTCCCCTGCAACAAGGCGTCTTGTTCGCATTGTGCCATCCGATAACGAGGAGCATACAGACTTTTTGTTCAATGCGCTTCTCGGAAACGATATCGATGCAAGAAAAGACTATATTTCCCGAAACGGTGCGAAATATGTTGACCTTGCAGACGTTTGATGAGTGATAAGTGATAAGGAAAAATTATGGCTAAAAGAAAAAAACCAATTCCAAAAGCTGTGGAATCGGCTGCTGAAAATATAGAAGTAACTCAGGTATTAGAGAAAAACTTTATGCCCTATGCCATGAGTGTTATAATATCCCGTGCTATCCCTGAAATTGACGGCTTTAAGCCGTCACAGAGAAAGATACTTTATACTATGTATAAAAAAGGTCTTTTGGGCGGTGGATTTATGAAATCTGCCATAGTTTCGGGCGCGGCTATGGTTTATAACCCTCACGGTGATGCGGCAAACTATGAAACTATGGTTCGTCTTACGAAGGGAAGGGAATCGCTCCTTCACCCCTTTGTTGACTCCAAAGGAACATTCGGAAAGCATTATTCAGACACACCCTGTGCCGCTTCCCGTTACACGGAAGTGCGTTTGATGAAAATATGCGAGGAGCTGTTTACAGGCATTGACCACGACAGCGTTGATTTTGTTCCCAACTTTGACAACACGGAAACAGAGCCGACGATTCTCCCCGTAAGCTTCCCCAACGTTCTCGTTTCTCCCAACTCCGGTATTGCGGTAAGTCTTGCAAGTAATATCTGTTCCTTTAACTTAGGTGAAATATGCGATGTAACGACTGCATATTTAAAAAACAACAAAATAACCGTTGATGAGGTTCTTGATATACTTAAAGCCCCCGATTTTTCCACAGGCGGACTTCTCATATATGACAGAGAAAAGCTGAAGGAGATATACAGAACGGGTAAGGGTAGCTTCAAGGTTCGTTCAAAATATGTATATGACCCGTCTTACAACTGTATCGAGGTTACGGAGATACCGTACACAACCACCGTTGAGAAAATAAGGGATGCAATAGTTGCCCTTGTTAAAAAAGGAACGGTTAAGGATATAACCGATGTCCGTGATGAAATTGACATTAACGGACTTAAGCTCACCATAGATCTGAAAAAAGGTGCTGACCCCGAAAAGATAATGGCAAAGCTTTTCAAGTCAACCCCTCTTGAAGATTCATTCCCCTGTAATTTCAATATCCTTGTTGGCGGTGTGCCAAAGCTCATGGGGATAATTGATATACTTGAAGAATGGTGTGCCTTCAGAGAAGAATGTCTGCGCAGAGAGTTCCTCTTTGAGCTTAACAAAAAGCGTGACAAGCTCCATCTTCTCCTTGCTTTGAAAGAAATTCTTTTAGATATTGACAAAGCGATACGAATTGTAAGAAATACGGAAAACGATGCGGATGTTGTTCCAAATCTTATGGACGGCTTTGGAATTGACAGAGTGCAGGCAGAGTTTGTTGCGGAAATAAAGCTTCGCAACCTTAATAAGCAGTATATACTTAAGCGTCTTGAAGAAATTGAAGACCTTGAAAAGAGAATTGCAGAGCTTAATGAGCTTTTGGATTCTCCCAAAAAGATAAGACAGCATATTGTAAAACAGCTTAAGAAAATAAAGGAAAAATATGCAATTCCGCGCCGTACATTCTTCCTTACCGATGTTGATGAATATGTTGATACAGCAGAAGAAATACCCGATTATCCCGTTGTTATGTTCCTTTCAAAAGAGGGATATTTCAAAAAATGCACCCCTGCATCCCTCAGAGGTAACGATGTTCAGAGCTTTAAAGAGGGAGACGGACTTCTCTATTCAAAAGAAACCACAAACCGCGCTGAGCTTGTTTTCTTCACATCGAAGGCGCAGGTTTATAAATCCCGCATGAGCGACTTTACAGAGGTAAAGGCATCGTCTCTTGGAGATTATATCCCATCTGTTCTCAATTTCGATGAGGGTGAAAAAGTTGTTGCAGGTTTCTGTATGGAAAACTATGAGGGTGAATTTATACTCTTTTTCGAAAACGGAAAAGCGGTGCGTATTCCTGCAAATTCCTATGAAACAAAGCAGAAACGCAAAAAGCTCTCACCTGCGTTTTACGGTGGTTCACCTGCTGTTGCCATTTACAAATGCGGAAACGCAAAGGAATATTTTATGCTTTCAAGCGCATCAAAGGCATTGCTCGTTAAAGAAAATCAGGTTGTTATGAAAACAACAAGGTCATCAATGGGCGCTGCCGTTATGACGCTTAAAGCAGGTCAAAAGGTTGATAGCGTTGTTCCATATGACCCTGAAACAAAGAAGTTGGATAAAGAATCCAAATACAGAAAATCAAATCTTCCATCAGCCGGCTCATCCTATGGCGAGCTGGAAGCAAAGCAGGAATCCTTGTTTTAACAATTGCGTTGGTTTACCAAGGCGAAAGCCATAAATGTGACTTACTAAGGAGAAACTTTAAAAATGGTTTGTTAAGGCGAAACCCTATGGGTGGATTGCAAGGAGAAACACCGAAAGTGGTTTATCGAGTTAAATCAAGCCATAGATGGAGATTTTAAATAAGAATTGTGAGGATATTATTTTGAGTTCAAATAATGAAGTAAAAAGCCGTAGTTTAGTACATTTATTGTATATGGGAATAGTTGTGTGCGTTGCGGCTGTTTGTGCAGTTACGGGGGATGTGTTTATGTCCCTTTTGTCGGCAGTCGTTGGCGGTGGATTTTTTGCCGCAGCTTGTCTTTGCAGGTTCAATATTTTCACGGTAACGCCTATGGTTATTGTTCCACTGGTTGTTGTTGGTGCAATAACTGAGAATTTTTCGCTTACCATAATGTCTCTTTCGTTTCTTCCTGTTGGATTTGCCGTATTTTATTGCATATGCAAAAATAAAAACCGTTCTCAGACGGTTTTAACATCAACGGTTGCTCTGACTTTGTTTTATGCTGCTTTATATTCTGTTATTATAGTTTCCATTTTCGGATATATAAACGGAGGAGCGGTTGAAAAATATATAGAGCTTAACTTAGATGTTGTCAGAGAATCCATGGAGGAAGCCAGAGAAGTTTACGAAAACAGCGATTTGAAAGACCAGCTTCAAAGCGAGGAAGTTTTTACAGAAGGGTTTGAGGAGAAGGTTATCCAATCCATAAGAACGTCTTTTGCCGGCTATATGATCATGCTTTTTGCAATATCATCCTTCGTTGCAACCGTAATAGCAAAACGCATATCGCAGAAAAACGGAAGCTTCCCTGCAGAATGCGGAGAATGGAAATTTATCTTTTCAAAGCCGGGTGCAGTTGTTTTTCTTCTTGCATATTTCATTGGAAGTATGTATGTTTCAGAAAAGGAAGGCCCATATCTTCCGTTTGCAATAAATACACTTTGTATGTGTCTGTATCCTGCAATCCTTTATATGGGAATTAGAAAGTTGGCTTCTATGTTTAAGGGCAGAGGCGGTGGAACTATAGTTATGTTAATCGTTTCATTGGTTCTTTTTGGGTCATTTATTATGCCTCTTATAATAATAGTTGGTGTTTTTGCAACATTATTGTATAAAGAAAATAATACAGAGAAAACTTGAGAGCACATACACAAGTAAAGTAAAATTTTAAAAACAGGGGGGAGAAATTTATGAAGTTAAAAATTAAACGATTATTTTCTTCCGAAGCATTTAACACGGTTTTATTGCTTCTTGCGCTTTTAACTGTTTCTGCAGTTGTTAGTTTTGTGAATGTTTTAGTTGGTTTTTTTGCATTTTCTTTAACATTTATTTTAACTGCAATATCTGTTTACAGGATTTCTTATTTCAACAGAATGAAAGCGTTGGAGCAATCGGATAATTTTAACGATACCTTTATAGGAAAATGCGGACAGGTTATGCTTTCCGTTGGGGTTGATGATAAAATTATATGGTATGGCGGTGCATATGGGCATTATTTCCCCGAATATGCAGGAAGTAAGCCCACATTATCAAGGTTAACAGGTGATGTCCTTTCCGCAAAATATCTTATGGAATATAACGAAACAAACAACGGAGAGGCGTTTTCAAAGGAGATAAATGGCTATACTTTCAAAATTCGTTCCGAAGAACAGGTAATAAGCGGAAGAAAATGCAATCTTATCACCATGACGGACATAACGGAGCTTGAAGGAAAGAAGCTATTATTAAAGCAAAAAGAGATTGTTGTTGCTTATGCAATGATTGATAATGCTTCAGAAGCAATGGTTTATGCAAACGAAAAGAGCAGAGAAGCATCTTTGAAAATTTCAACGGCTTTGCACCAGTGGGTTCAATCTGTAAACGGAATAATCCGTGAATATGACAGAGATAAATATATAATCTTTTTCGAGGCAAAATTCCTTGATGAGCTTATAAAAAATAAATTTGCCTTTATGGAGGCAATAAATACAGGCAACGGAGATATTTTTGAAATTCCTTTAACTCTTTCTCTCGGCGTTGCATATATAGAGGGAGACCTTTTTGAAAAGGAAGAAGCCGCAAAGAATACCCTTGAATTGGCTTTACAGCGTGGCGGTGCGCAGACGGCAGTTAAAACAAAAGACGGAACATATGTTTTCGGTGGCAGGGTACGAACTGTTCAAAAACAAACAAAAATTCGTTCAAGAGTTGTTGCAAATCAGCTTGTATCAATGATTTGCAGTGCCTCCAATGTAATTATTATGGGGCATAAAAATGCCGATTACGATTGCATTGCATCTTGCACAGGGTTAGCTCGTCTTTGTCTCCATTGCGGAGTTAAGGTTAATGTTGTTGTTAATTTTAATGATAAAGATGTGAGAAACGCAATAGAGCATTTAGATAAAGAGGTTTTCTCTGAAATTTTTGTTGATAGCGTTGCGGGGCAAGACCTTGTTGAAACGGAAACACTTGTTATAACCTCGGATGTTAGCAATCCAACAATTTTTGAATGTGTTGAGATTGTTGATAATGCTAAAACTCATGCTGTTATAGACCATCACAGGCAGGCGAAGGAGTTTGACCGCAAACCCGATTTGGTTTATATAGAGCCAACGGCATCATCTGCTTCTGAGCTTGTATGCGAAATACTTGAGCACGTGCTTCCCCCAGAAACAACATTGAGAGAAGAAGCAAATCTGCTTTATGCAGGTATTTTGCTTGATACACAATCGTTTGCAAGAAACACAGGGGTGAGAACATTTGGAGCAGCTATATTCCTTAACACCCTTGGAGGCAGTATTGAAAAGGGAAGGGATATGCTTAAGGCAGATGCTTCTGAATATAAAAAGTTGGCTGAAATTCAATCGGGAGTTTCTGTTTTCAAATCGGTTTATGCAATAACCATATACGATAGCGGTGAAAATACGGCAGATAACCGAGTTATGGCGTCAAAAGCCGCAGACAGTCTTTTAGGTATAGACGGAATCAAAGCAACCTTTGTTTTAACGGCGCTTGAGGATGGAATCCATATCTCAGCTCGTTCAGATGGTTCTATAAATGTTGCGCTGATTCTTGAGCAGATAGGCGGTGGCGGTCATTTCAATATGGCGGGTGCAAAGCTGGAAGAAGTCGATATAGAAAGCGCTGTGCTTAAGCTAAAGGATGCAATCGATAAATACGACAGATAAAATAAGTGATAAGTGATAAGTGATAAGTGATAAGAATAAAAAAGGAGTTGAATTGAATGAAAGTATTATTACTTGAAGATGTTAAAGCCCAAGGAAAAAAGGGAGAAATAATAAATGTTTCGGACGGATATGCAAAAAACTTTCTTTTTCCTCGTAATTTAGCCAAAGAGGCAACGGCACAGGTTATAAGCGAGGTTAAGGCAAAAAACGATTCTGCGGCATATAAAAAAGAAACAGAACGCAAAGCGGCTCTTGAGCTTGCAGACAAAATTAAGGATGCTGTTATTGTGTTTAAAACAACGGGCGGTGAAGACGGTCGTCTTTACGGTGCTGTAACAACAAAGGATGTTGCCGAAAAGATAAATTTGCAGCTTGGTCTTGCTATAGACAAAAAGAAAATCGTCCTTAGCGACAACATAAAGAGAACGGGAGAATATTCCGTTAAAATCAAGCTGTATCCCGAAATCAGCGTTGAGCTTAAAATAATTGTAGAGGCATAATATGGATTCTCAAATGTTATCTTTAAAGCAAATGCCCTATTCTCTTGAAGCGGAAAGGGCAATTTTGGGAGCAATTATAGTTAATCCTGAGCTTATTGAAAATGTTCCGTATTTAAAGCCAAGTGATTTTTATCTCGATGAGCATAAGGTTATTTACGAGTGTATGTATGACCTTGCCGCCGCGTCCAGAACAATTGACCCTGTTTTGGTTCTTGAAGCGTTGGAAAAAACAAAGAAATATGATGGCGCAGACGCGGCAAAGTATATAAAGCTCCTTGCGGAGGCGGCTGTATATTCAGGAAATGTTGTTGAATATGCTGATATAATCCGTAATAAGGCGGTGCTTCGCAGTCTTATAGATGTTTCACGGCAGACTGCCGACGAGGCATATTCAGGAGAGGCAGATGTTGACATTATACTCGACAGAGCCGAGCAACGGTTGTATGATATCTCTAACGAAAAATATACAAACACCTTTGTTCATATAAAAGAGGCAATTAAAGAGAATTACGAAACTCTTGGCACTCTGAGAAACAACCCG
The DNA here is from genome assembly GCA_045577455.1 of Eubacteriales bacterium. Lineage (GTDB taxonomy): Bacteria > Bacillota > Clostridia > Oscillospirales > CAG-382 > SIG653. The sequence goes on along the minus strand of JAZNIJ010000186.1, from coordinate 17,730 downwards.
GACGCGCTTGCAGGAACAAAAACCCGTTTTGGCGACCTTGATGAGTATATCGTTGGTATGAACCCGGGCGATTTGATAATTGTTGGTGCGAGACCGGGTATGGGTAAAACAACCTTTGCAATGAACCTTGCTGTTAATGTTGCAAAGAGCTTCAAAGATGGTGAAACGCCTCCTGAGGTTGTTGTGTTTTCTCTTGAAATGCCACCCTCACAGCTTTCTTCAAGAATGTTATCGGCAGAGAGCTTTGTTGACCATCACAAGCTGAGAGTAGGGGACCTTAGCGAAGAAGAATGGAAAAAGCTGGCATCGGCCGCTTCTGTTCTTGCAAAAACCAATATTCTCATAGATGCAACATCAGACATAACTGTTGTGAGTATGCGTTCAAAGCTGAGAAAGCTCAAAAATTTAAAGCTGGTTATTATAGACTACTTACAGCTTATGCATTCGGATAAGCATAGCGATAACAGGGTTCTTGAAATTGGTGATATAACAAGGGGCTTAAAGCTCATGGCAAAGGATTTAGGTGTTCCAATTGTGCTTTGTTCCCAGCTTCGCCGTGAACAATCAGCATCCGGAGGAAGAACAGGTAAATCACTTCCTCAGCTTCATGATTTGAGAGATTCCGGCTCAATTGAGCAGGATGCAGACATTGTTCTGTTTCTCCATCGAGACAGCTATGGGCAATATGGTGAAAACCAAGGCGGAGACGGAGATGATAAATCTGTTGAAACAACTGCAGATGGTGAAATGGAAATCGCAAAATGTATTGTTGCCAAAAACCGACACGGTTCAACAGGAACGGTTAAGCTGGCATGGCGCGCACCAAACTACAGGTTTATATCTATTGAGAAATATGCTGAACCTCAATAATGCCAAGTTTAAGCACAGTGCAGTTTTAGTTAACTTCGCACCGTATTTAAAGAGAAAGGTGTTGGAATATTTTTGGTTTGTAAAAAGATAAGCAACTTTTTTTCAGAACATGGTATTTCTCTTTTTGGGAAAAAGCTCTGCGTTTGTTTTTCGGGTGGTGCAGATTCAACTGCTTTGCTATTAGCAATGAGGGAACTGCAAAAAGAAACCCCTTTTGAGCTTTGTGCTGTTCATGTTAATCATAACATCAGAGGCAACGAAGCAAACAGCGACGAGGAGTTTTGCAAAAAGCAATGTTTTGAAAAGGGGATAGAGCTGTTCTGCTTTTCCGTTTTTGTTCCCTTAGAAGCCGAAAAAAACGGCGAAGGGCTGGAGGAAACAGCAAGAAAAATGAGATATTCTGTTTTTGAAAAGCTGAAAAAAGAAGAACATATTGATTATTTTCTCACAGCTCATCACAAAAATGACAGTTGCGAAACGGTTGTTTTTAATATTCTCAGAGGGTGCGGTGTGTCGGGAATAACAGGTATTCCTGCCATACGGGATTTTTATCTGAGACCTCTTATAAATTGTGAGAGGGAAGAAATTGTTGAATATCTCAAAAGCAAAAACCAAATGTATGTAATCGATAGTACAAACTCCGACGAAGCATATACAAGAAACTATATCAGGCATCATCTTTTACCTGAGTTTGGAAGGGTTAACAAAGGTTATTTATCATCAATAATGCGCCTTTCCGAAAATGCTTTGGTTGATGAGGATTATTTTTCCTCTGAGGTGGATAAAATAAAAGAAGATGATGATTTATCCATTCTTCACCCTGCAATATCAAAAAGGGTGATAGCCAAAAGATTCAGAGCCCTTGTATATGGCGAGGGATTATCTATGGTTCACATAAAGCAGATAATGGCTTGCCTTGATTCAACCGAGGAAAAAAGGGTAAATGTTCCATTTGGATATGTTGCGGTTATCAAAAACGGAAGGGTTGCTTTCAGGCAGAACAGTGAAAATAAGCCATTTTTCACCCAATTAAAAACAGGGCTTAATACCCTTGAAAACGGGGTTTCTGTTTTAGTTGAAGAAAAATATATAAAAATTATAAAATTTTCAGATAATCCATTGCAAATAACATTAACAAGTGATAAAATAAAAGGAAAGCTGTTTGCAAGAAGCAGGATAAACGGAGACAAGATTGTTTGCCGTGGATTCACCAGAAGCGTAAGCAAGGAGCTTATGAATTTAAAAGTGCCAAAGCATATAAGAGACATTATTCCCATAATCTGCGATGACGAAGGAATTGTGTTTGTTCCATATGTGGGTGCAGATGACAGAGTATTTAAAAAAGGGGCTATTGAATCCCCATTGGCATTGACTATTCAGCTTAACACGAAAGGAAACAGTTAATGAAAGGTAGCATCAAAACCATAATTTTCTATGTTGTATTTATTGCAGTTGTTTTTGGAATTGCAGTTGCATACATGGGAACAGAGCCGGAAGGTAAAATACAGTACAGCGATATTTTGAATTATTACGAAGAAGGAAAGGTAGAGTCCTTTGTTGTTGATGCAACAGGAATGCTTGAAATGAAGTTATACAACGGTGAATCCGTTGAATATCAGCTTTATAGCGTTTCCATGTTCAAAGAGGATATAACCGAGGGCGGTTATCTTGAAAATGTTGCAGAATACGATTTTATAGTTGAAGAACCAACACCTTGGTGGGTTGCTTTCCTTCCATATCTTATAGTTATTCTTCTCCTTGTTTGCGCGTGGATATTCTTTGTTAATAAGGCGTCAAAGAACCAAACACCTGCAGGCGGTGGCGGTGGACTTGGCGGCAGAGTTAACGGATTTACCAAAGCGAGAACAAAAACAAATAAGGACGAAAAAGAAAAAGTAACATTTAAGGATGTTGCAGGTGCAGACGAAGAAAAAGAAGAGCTTGAAGAAATTGTAGATTTCCTTAAAGCTCCAGAAAAGTTCTCTGCATTGGGTGCAAAAATTCCAAAGGGCGTATTGCTTATGGGCCCTCCCGGTACAGGTAAAACTCTCCTTGCAAAAGCTGTTGCGGGAGAAGCAGATGTTCCTTTCTATTCAATATCGGGTTCAGACTTTGTTGAAATGTATGTTGGTGTTGGTGCTTCCCGTGTTCGTGATTTGTTTGAAACAGCAAAGAAAACATCGCCTTGCATTATTTTCATAGATGAAATTGATGCTGTTGGTAGGCACAGAGGTGCCGGCTGGGGCGGTGGCCACGATGAAAGAGAACAGACCTTGAACCAGCTTCTCGTTGAGATGGACGGATTTGGCGGTAAGGGTGGCGTTATTGTTATAGCGGCAACAAACCGTCCCGACATCCTTGACCCTGCGCTTCTCAGACCCGGAAGATTTGACAGACAGATTGCTGTTAACGCTCCCGACATAAAGGGCAGAGAAGAAATTCTTAAGGTTCACGCAAGAAACAAACAGTTTGAAAAAGAAGTAAACTTCACAGAAATTGCAAGAGCAACTGCGGGATTTACAGGTGCGGACCTTGCCAATGTGCTTAACGAAGCAGCACTTCTTGCCGTTAGAAAGGGTAAAAAACTTATCGGTATGACGGATGTAGAAGAAGCGTTAATTAAGGTTATGGTTGGACCTCAGAAGAAATCCAGAGCAATGAAAGAATCAGAAAAACGAGCAACTGCATATCACGAAGCAGGTCATGCAATAGTTACAAGGTTCCTCCCAACTCAAAACCCTGTTCAGCAAATCTCAATTATTCCAAGCGGAAGAGCTTTGGGTTATACCCTTTCTCCTCCAACGGATGATAAATATAGCGTATACAAGCAGGAGCTTAAAGATAAAATTGCAGTTCTCCTTGGTGGTAGAGTTGCAGAAGCATTGATTCTTCACGATATTTCGGGCGGTGCTTCCAACGATATCCAGAGAGCAACGGAAACTGCAAGAAAAATGGTAACTCAGCTTGGCATGAGCGAAACATTAGGGCCTATTGTCTTTGGTACGGGGCATGATGAAGTGTTCCTCGGAAAGGATTTTTCAAATACCAGAAACTACAGTGAGGCAGTTGCGGCTCAGATAGATAAGGAAATCCATGCAATAATTGATGATGCATATAATGTTGCAGAGAGAATTCTCACAGAAAATATGGATAAGCTCCATTTCATTGCAGAATATCTTACCAAAAACGAAATTATGGACGGCAGACAGTTTGAGCTTGCTTTTGAAGAAGGTGCAACATTCGAGAAATTGGATGAAGTAAAGGCGCAGAAAGAAGCAAAGAGCCGTTTAGAAAATGAGAAACGCGCTGAAGAAGTAAGAAAAGAAGAGGCAGAAAAACAGTCAGCACAGGAAAGTAATGCTTCAGGCGGCGAAAAGAAAGCCATATACGAAGACCCCGATTCCGAAACAGATGATAATTCGGACAACGGGTCTGCTATGTAGCCGACGGTTTTTAGAGTGAAAACAAACGGGTTATCCGTATAGTTTCTCTGTGGGGGATAAACAAATGGGTTATCCGTATAAATTCTCTCTATTCGGTGTATAATCAAATGATTTGGTTTACTCGTTGGCGATAACCTTCAAGGCAAATAATATGTTTCAAAAGTGAAAGGAGCATTATTATGTACGAGGAACAGGATTTTAATAACGATACCTTAAATGAAACACAGAAAAGCAAAAAAAACACAAAAATAATTATAATTATTGCAACAGTTATTCTTGTTGCAATAGTTGGCTTGATTGCTTGGTTTATGCTTACCAATAATAACGAAGAAGAAAGCAGTGAAAATCCCGAGCTTTCGGGAGAAATAACAAACAGTGTGGACGAATCAGAAGCTTCAACTGATGTATCTTCAGTTGCTTCCGAAGAAGTATCTTCAGATGTATCAGCAGAATCAACGGAAGCATTATCTTCAGAAGCTTCCACAGAATCAACCGAAGAATCATCGGAAGAATCGTCAGAGGAAGTTTCCGAAGAACCATCTCACGGATGGGTTAAAAATGCATACGGATATACCTATTTGTATGAAGGTGCAGCATTCAATCAGTTTAACGGAACAGCAGGTCTTGCAGGTAAATATGCAGATGCGATAAACACTTTTTCATCTTCTGTAGAGTTTCCTGTATATTCAATGATTGCTCCAACAGCCGTTGAATTTGTTAATATCCCAAGCGATATTAAAAGAGAGGACGATTTCTTCAATTCCTCGCAAAAAACCTTTATTAACAATGTAAATAACGGTTTAAATGCAACAGGGCTTGACCTCTATTCTGCAATAGCGGAGGCAAACGGCGAGTATCTCTATTTTAAAACAGATAAAAACTGGACAACCGATGCTGCATATTATGCATATACAACTCTTTGCACAGCAACTGGCTCAATTCCTGTACCAAAAACTTCATATACAGCAGGAAATTACACGGGTTACTTGGGCAATTTCTATCAAGCAACTCTTTCGAACCGTCTTAAGGCAAATGCAGATACAGTTAATTATTATAAAATTAACGAAATTTATCCTTGCATAGTTACAATGTACAGAGACGGTCTTGCATATAAGGATAGAGCTCTTATTTATACTCAGCTTTCAAGTCCAACAACAATTGCAAATTATGCCTTCCTGGGCGATAGAGGAGATACATTTACAATAACTTCTCAAAACGCTTCTTCGGAAAAATCAATTCTTGTTGTTGGCGATTCCTCAGCATTCCCATTTGTGCCATATCTTGTTGCAAATTATAAAAATGTTTATTTCATCAATGCAGAAGCATACGACGGTTTTATCGGAGAGTATCTTCAAGGGAAAACTATAGACGAAGCGGTTATTTTGTCTTATGCAACAAGCGCGGCAACCGGCTCTTATGTAAATAATCTTAATAAGATTTTTGAAGGGCCGAAAGAAGAAGCTGCACAGTAATTTGATAGTAATTATATTGGGGTTAATTAAAAATAACCCCAATATCTTTTAAAAATTGTATTTTATCAGTTAGTTACAACTTTTGTGATAAACGAAAAAAGCTGTTTTTATGGAGCTTTAACAATAATCTGATTTTGGATATTTACAAAAGGAAGAGCTGATTTTTGTGGATATTCAAAAGGAAGAACGATTTTGGAAAATTTCCAAAAAGGAAAGCAGATTTTGGAGATATCAAAAAGGGAAAAACAAATTAGTTATCTAACTTTTAAAAGAAAATGGAATTTCTCCAACAATAACCGTTTCTGCAATGCAAACATTTGTTGAAACATTTATATCAGCAGAAGAAAACGGAGATGCAATTTTAACGCAAATGCGTATTTCCAAATAAAGAGAATGTAATGTCTGATTGATTCCAACAGATGTGAATTTCTGAACAAGCTCAGATGCAACTGTGCCAAGTGGTATGACCGTAAGCTCAACATCAGGCCCTTTAGCGGAAAAAAATCTACTTCCCGTCAATGTTCCAAGGGGAACTTTAAAGCTGTCTTTGGTTTCACTTTTCAGTGTTTTAATTATCAATGAAACTGTGTCGCTTTTCAGCTTATTAACGCTTCCCGAGTTTACGGATATAGCTGTAATTTTGCCTGCGGAGTCAACGTGTATTTTGCATATGTTGTTATACTCCGCTGAGTTTGTTTCTATGGATTTCAAAACACAATCGTTAATTATGGAATTTACATAATTTACCCCCGAAGTTGTCGCAAAGTCATTTATACTCTTGTCGCAACGCATAAAAAACAAAAAAATCAATATTAAAACAATTGCAAGTATGAAAATCAATTTTATTCTGCGTTTCATATTTACCCCCTTGTTTATGAGTGATAATATATGATATGCAGAATAAAATCAAATAATAAAATGTATTGGAGATAATTATGATACTCAGGAGAGAAATTTTAATTTCAGCATTTGAAGACGGTTTTATTGCCGTTGCTGCAGATGAAGCAAGTGAATATTTTCGTGGGATGATTAAACTTAATGAGACAGGAGTTTTCATAACAAAATGCCTTAAAAACGAAACAACGGCAGAAGAAATTGTTAAAGCACTCTGCGAGAATTATGAGGTTTCAGAAGAAAAAGCTCTTGCAGATGTTAATAAAATCGTAGGCGAATTCAGAAAAGTTAATTTGATTATAGAATGAAAAAAGATATAATAAATGATCCGTCTAAAGCAGATGCTTTTTCAATAAATAAAGGAATAAACCATCTTGCCCAAACTGTTACAAACGGAGAAGAACCAATTGGCTGTGACTCTAAAAAAACACCCCTTACCATAGAGGATGCCTTGATTAAGTATAAAAAATGCATCTTTCCAATAAAGGGTGTAAGTATGTTGCCAATGTTGGAGCAGGATAAGGACACGGTTGTTGTTGTACCCTGCGAAAATCAACTTCAAAAATATGATTTGGTTCTTTGCAAATACAGAGAAAAATACATTTTGCATAGAATTATTGTGGTTAAAGACGGTTATTATTTGCTGTGTGGGGATAATTGTATAACAACCGAAAAGGTAAAAAAAGACCGTGTTTTGGGAGTTGCTGAGGGCTTTTTCAAAGATGGAAAATATATTTCCTGCAGTGACGAAGCGTATTTGAAATATGCAAAAAAACGGTGTAGGAGTAAATGGAGACGCAGTTTAAAGCGTAGGTTTTTATATGTCGTCAATAAATTATTCGGAAGAAAGTAAATATTTGTTTAAATGCTTTGTAATTTTATTCAGAAGCGGAATAAAGCAAGAGTATTATTGCGGTGAAGTAAAGCAAGAGTATTATTGCGGTGAAGCATCAAATGCAAACGGTGTTGCATCGGGTATAAACAGTGTCACATCAAATGTAAACGGTGACACATCGGGTATAAACGGTGTTGCATCGGGCGAACAAGAAAAAACTGTAACGAACAATGGGGCAAAAATATTTGAAAAAATGGACTTTGACGGGCTAAAAGCTCTTTATGCCCTTGCAAAACGCCATGCGGTTGTTTCAATTGTTTATGATGCTCTGAAAAAAAACAATGTTTTTCAAAATGTAATAAATCAATTGTCAAATGGTAATGATGTCAGCCAACTAATGAAAAAGTGGGATGAAGCGTCAAATCAGGCAATAACAAAAGAAATACTTTTTGATAACGAGCTTGATAAAATCAAAACCGCTTTTTCTGATGAGCAAATTTACTCCGTGCCATTAAAGGGAATAGTAATTAAGAAGCTTTATCCCCGAAGTGGTATGAGGCAGTTTTGCGATTACGATGTTTTAATTCGTCCCAACGACGCAAACAAAGTAAAAGCAATAATGAAAACGCTTGGTTACTCAGTTTCCAACGAAACAAAGGCGGAGGAAGAAGTTCATCAAGCTGTTTCTGTTATTGACTGTAAAAAAATGCCTATTTTCAATTTTGAAATACACAAAAAGCTTTTCTGGGGCAATAATGAGGGGTATTTCAGCAAAATTTGGGACAGAGTGTTGCTTCCTTCAAATAATTTCGTATTAACAAAGCTCACCGACAGTAAATCGATAAATGATGAATTGCAACTCACCGACAGTAAATCGATAAATCAAAATACAAATTTTTATGAGGGAAAGCTTACGGATGAAGATGTATATCTGTTTCATTTAGCTCATTTTAATTCCCATCTTAACGAAAGAAGCGGTGCAGGCATAAGGTATCTTGCCGACCATTATCTTTTGAAAAAATTCATTTGTTCAAAACCCAACTTTAACAGGAAGTATGTTGAAGGAGTTTTGATAAATGAAAACATTTCAGAATTTGAACAACGGATAAACAGCATTACGGATAATCTTTTTGATGCACCTACCGAAGAAATAAGGATTGATGATTTATACGACTTTTTAGCCAACGGTGTCCATGGAAGCGTTGAAAATAAAGTAAAAATGAATGTTTCCAAAGATGGAAAATTCAAATTCTTTATAAAAAGGGCGTTTCCTCCTTATAATGATATGTGCATATACTTTTCGATTTTGAAAAAAATGCCGTTTCTGCTCCCTTTTTGTTGGATAGCAAGGTTTTTTATCGTGCTTTTCGATAAAAAAAGGAGAACCACCGCTAAAACCGAGATACGGCAATTGAGGTAAGTTGAAAATTGACAATTGAAAGTAAATTAAAATAATGCAGTGATAAATTTTTAAAACAGTGTCTTTATTATACAAAAATTGGGTATATCGACAAATCAATCGATATACCCGTTTTTTGTTGAATTAAACCTATTTCATTTATCACCGCCTAAAAAATGTTTTTGCAACGCAATTAACAATGCGTCATAGCTAATTGAAAATATATGTACCCTTCTTTTTTAAAATATCACCTCCATATTTGTATCAGCTCGGTTGAAAATTCTGCCCCTGAATTTAAAATCGAATCACTGATATGATTTATTAAAGCCGCAGATTTTAAATATAAAAAAGCGGTTTAATTTCTTTTTGAATCTGCTTTTTAAGCTCATAAATCACAATGCCTTACTGCTTTTGAAGAATTTGCATCTTTAAAGAATCACTGTTTTTTAAGCTCTTAATAATACTCCGAAATTTCAAAATGAAGAAAACTGAAATTCCATTTTATTAAGCTCATCTTTTAATTTGACCATAATTTTCTTTTCCAATCTTGAAATATATGATTGAGAAATGCCTAAAATATCGGCAACTTCCTTTTGAGTTTTTTCTATACCGTCTGAGTTTATTCCAAAGCGAAGCTCAATAATAACCCGTTCTCTTTCGTCCAACTTTGAAAGCGCAAGACGAATCAGCCGTTCATCCTCTGCTTTTTCAATATCCTTGTTAACGAAATCGTTGTCCGTACCAAGCAGATCGGAGAGAAGAAGCTCGTTTCCGTCCCAATCCACATTGAGCGGTTCATCAATTGAAACCTCGTTTTTTAACCCTGAATTTTTTCTTATAAACATAAGAATTTCGTTTTCAATACATCTTGAAGCGTATGTTGCCAGCTTGATTTCTTTTTCTGCTTTGAAGGAGTTTATTGCCTTCATCAGTCCTATTGTGCCAATTGATATTAAATCTTCAATGCCTATTCCTGTGTTTTCAAACTTTTTTGCAATGTAAATAACAAGCCGTAAATTGCGCTCAATAAGTGTGTTCTTGGCGTTTTCGTCTGTTTTCATCCTCAATATCAGAGAATATTCTTCCTCTTTTGAAAGGGGAGGCGGTAAGGTATCAGGCCCGTTTATGTAAAAGCATTGGTTTTCTTTCTTCTTCAGCATCTCCAACTTTTTTATAAATCCTTCAAAAATTATTTGGTGCAGTTTTTTCATCTATACCCTCCAAGGAATTTATAACCCATCACTTCTCACTCATCACTTATCATTTATCACTTATCATTTATCACTCATCACTTATCATTTATCATTCAACATACTCTGCCGGCAAAAGCCCCGACGTATTGCCAAAGCTACCTTCCGAAAAGTCAAGACCTATAACTGCGCTAATTTCTTTTTTCTCTTTTCCAAAAACCTTAACGGTAACTTTTTTAGGTCTTATAATAGGTATAAGCCCTTTTTCAGAGGGTATAAGCCGTATGCCAAGCGGAAAATCTTCGGAAAGCACATCCAATTTTTTAATTGCTTCAATTTGCTTTGACGTGAAATGGTTTTCAATTGCTTCTTTTTTAACAAGTATAATTCCGTCTCCGCTTAATGTGTCTGTAAGTAAATTTCCGCTGTCAATCAGCGCATCAATTGCGGTTTTTCCGTTTTCAAATTCTATGTATAGCTTGGCTGTTTTGATGCGTAATCTGTTTTTAGATGCTATAAAGAACGGAAAGGATAGTGCTATAGCAATAACAAACAGTCCTAAAAGCATAATCGATGAAATGTCTGCGTATACCATACCATTTGAAATAGCGTACTTTCCAAACTGATTAAAAATTGATGTAATTATTCCGCCTAAAAGGGAGCTTACTCCAAGAAAAACTATAGATGTTTTGAATATTGTCCTCGCATCGTTTGTCGGTGTTGCAATTGTACAAATGATTATAAGAGACAAAACATTAACAAAAACACGAATAAACACCGACATATCCCAAAGTAAAGGGGCGCATAGTGCGTATATGCCACCGACAAATGAGGAAACAGTAAGGGCAACCCCTTTCCTTCGTAAACGGCATATATAAAGTGTAAGCCATAAGCAAATATAGTCTATAACAAAATTCAATAAAAATAAAACATCTGCATATAATGTATAGGTCAATGATTTTCTCCCCGATTATTGATACAGCCAAAGCTGTTGTGTGAATATATTTTAACTCATAGAGTGAGAATTTTTTGTCAAACGAGGGAATATATAAATAATAAACTTTTATATATAAAGGAGTGGTTCTGTTGAATAAGGGTGATAAAAACAAAATTTTGTATTTGTTGCTTTTAATCATGCTTGTGTTTTCTATTGCAATAGTTTATAAGCAGGAGATGGAAAGCGTTCAGGTTGGTAACTTTGGGTCAAAAAACAGGCAAAATAATATCTCTTTTTCCGATTTTGGTAAAAAGCTGTTTTCTGAAAATGGTTTTGAAATATAGTTTGCAATGTTATTTTACAACTTTGGAAAAATGAAAGGCGGTGGGGAATTGAAAAAGCCCAAAATAAAAATAAGCATCGCAGGAGCAATATCCCTTGCAATACTTTATATACTTAACGGAAAAGAAATATTTATTACAATGATTCTTTGCTCGTTAATTCACGAAATTGGGCATTTACTTACAATGCTTTTGCTGAGGATTTCACCAACTGAAATAACAGTTGGCTTTTTCAATTTCAACATACAGTATAATAAGCTGAAAACAAAATATAGAGACGATATTTTGATATCTGTTTCGGGTATAATTTTTAATTTAATAACGGCATTTATTGCGTTTCGCCTTTGCTTTGAAACAGTTTTTTATGTGAGCGTTGCATTGGCGATTGTTAACGCTTTGCCGATAAACGGCATAGACGGTGGAAATATTTTGGAAAGTATAAAATTGATGCTCTCTTATAAAAAAAGGGGAGAAATTAAAAATAATGATTTGTGTTTTAAGAATGGAGACGGATTGGAAAAAATAGATTCGTCTCTCTGCCGGAATATTGATAACAATATATTGCAAAGCATAGAAAATGATGAAAAAATACTATATGACAGGAAAGTAAGATTGTATAACAAAATATTTGCGCCTGCTTTTATATGCTTTGTTGTTTTAATAAGCGGATTTAATCTGTCAGTTGTTTTTTCTTGCGTTTCTGCTGTGATTTGCAAAACTGTAGATTAAAACTTCAAATACAAAACGGATTTTAAAAAGATGCTATTTTGAGAGATGTATATACTTCAAAAAATGTTTTTGATGAGTTTTATAAAAAGATTTGATTTATACGAAAAGCGACTATCTGAAAATTATGTATAAAACCCGAATGTTTTAAAAAACGCTTGATTTTTTCAAAAATATGTTGTACAATTTATCTTAGAATGTAAGTTAAAAGGGAAGTGGAAACAAATATGAAACGGTGTGTTATAGTCGGCGGTGCTGATATTGCAAATTATAATATAATCAATTCTGAATTAAAATCAGACGATTTTGTTGTTTTTTGCGATAGTGGTCTTAAGCATATGGGAAAGCTGTTAGCTGAACCGTCTCTTATTGTTGGTGATTTCGATTCTCACGAAAACCCTCAGCTCAATGTGGAAACAATTGTCCTCCCTTGCGAAAAGGATGATACCGATACTGTTTTTGCAGTTAAGGAAGCGATAAAACGAGGATATACGGATTTTCTCTTGATTGGTGTTGTTGGCGCACGCCTTGACCATACCTTGGGTAATGTTTATATACTTGAGTATCTTAACCGTATGGGCTTAAACGGAAGGATTATAGACGATTATTCTGAGCTTTGTATAGTTGGTAGTGAAGGGGTTTATATCAGCGATTCTTACGCCTTTTTTTCTCTTATCAACATAACAGGTAAAGCAAAGGGCATAAAAATTGAAAATGCAAAGTATCCTCTTGATAATGGGGAAATAACTTCTGAATACCAGTATGGCGTTAGTAATGAGGTTATAAAGGGAAAAACAGCTAAAGTTACAGTCTGTGATGGAAAGTTGCTTCTCATAAAAGTGTTCGGTTAATTTAAAATGGTTTAAATCTATATTTTTTTCTAAAAAACATTACTAATATTTCAATTTTCAAAACTTTGAGTTTAATTTATCTTGACAAAAATATAAAAAAATGATAATATATGTATATAAAAACTTTAGGAGGATATCAAAATGAAAAATTGTGTAAAATGCGGAGCACCCATGAATGACGATGCTCTTGTTTGCCCAAATTGTAATTCACAGCAACCCCAGTATCAGCAGCAACCCCAGTATCAACAGCAACCCCAGTATCAGCAGCAACCCCAGTATCAACAGCAACCTCAGTATCAACAGCAACCCCAGTATCAACAGCAACCACAATATCAACAGCAACCATATCAACAACCATATCAGCAGCCATATCAGCAACCAAAGCAGGTTTATACAGGTCCAACTAAAACATTTAAAGATGTTTTTGCAAATGTTAAGGGTAATCTTTTCTTAATTATTCTTGCAGGATTGCTTGTGTTTGCATTTATATTCAGCTTTGTTCCACTTGCAGGAGTTGAATCCTTGTATTCAGACCTTTCCTTTAATTTGTTCGATTACAGCACCGGCTTAGGGCTTTTCTATATGTTTAGTATTTTGGGCTCTATTGCCGCTATAGTTGTTCCTCTTTTGATTGGCAAATCTGAATATAGCTTTATTAGTAATATCCCTGCTGCTTTTACAGCAATTGTATCTTTTATTTCTTTCTTGGCTTCATACTCTCCCGAAAAGATTTTGGGTCAGCGTGTTGGCACCTTGGGCATAGAAATGGGCGTAGGCGGTATATTCTTTATTATAATTATGCTCGGCATAATTGCTGTTGCAGTTCTTGATAGTCTTAAGAGACTTGGAAAAATGAAATTCTAATAAAAGTACATATAATAAAGGCGGTTTATTTATGGGAAATCATAAACAAACCGTCTTTTGCGTTTTGAAAGATGAATTTTTATTAACGAAAATAGCTTTTTGAAAAATAAATCCCCATTTTGAATAACAAAAAACACCCTTTGAATAGGTTCAAAGGGTGTTTAAACTATAAAATAAGATTTTTAGATTGATATATCAAATAATTAACGGATAATTATTGATAATTAAACATCTGCTTTCCACAAGCCGTGGAGATTACAGTATGCATAAACTGCAACTGGTTTATCGTCGGTAAGAGCAAAGGTAACGGTTGGAGCTTCTCCTGCTGAAAGGTTCTTTCTCTGACCGCCTTTTTCTGTTTGGAGATATACCCATGTAATAAGGTGTTCTTCTGTCATTGGATGGGCAATTGAACCGATATCGACCTTAACTGTATTACCCTGAACGGTAACAACAGGGATGTGCTTTTCGTGGCTTGCTTCAACGGTACCGGGTTCAATAAGGGTCATTTTCTGACCACAGCACATAAGTGGAACACCTGCGTTGTGAATAAGTCCAACAATGTTTCCGCATTTTTCGCAAATATAAAATTTGTTTGTCATTTTAAATTCCTCCTATAGATAGAAAATCGTTTATGTAATGCCCTTTAGGGCGATACAAGCATATACAAGCCGTTTGCAAGTTAGAATAAATATCACAAATTTATTGTATTTTGGGAGAATAACTAAACAATCTTCTCAAAATCTGATGCACCGTGTTTGCAAAGTGGGCAAATGAAATCGTCGGGGAGGTTTTCACCTTCGTAAACATAACCACAGATTTTGCAAACATAACCCTGTTTGTTTTCGGTGTTTGGTTTTGGTTTAACATTGGCTTGATAATAGGTGTAAGACATTGTTTCCTTGTTGGAAATAACTCTGGATTCTGTTATTGAACAGATAAACATACCATGGGTTTCTAAGTCAACATACTGTTCAACTTTGAGAGACATAAATGCATTGATATATCTTGGAAGGAAAATCAGCCCGTTATCTGAACGAAGTGGGGTATCTCCCTCAAATTTATCAACATTTCTACCACTTACAAACCCGAACTTTTCAAAAACAGAAAATGGTGCATCAACGGTAAGGCAGTTAATGTTCATTATTCCCGATTGCTTGATAATATGGTGAGAATAATTGTCCTTGTTGATGCAAACAGCAACTCTGTTTGGAGTATTGGTAACTTGGGTAACGGTGTTTACAATAAGACCGTTGTCTTTTTTTCCGTCGTTGGAGGTTATAACATAAAGTCCGTAACCAATGTTGAAAAGGGCTGTAAGGTCGTTTTTGTTTGCAGTTGAATCCTGACTTTCAAGATAATCCATGCAAAGCTCGTTGGCAAGCTTATCAAGCTCCTCGGTACTTTCTGCGTTGAGAGCAGAAGTTATCTTCACCGTTGTATCGGTAAAGGTAAGATTTTTGCATTTTTCTAATTTTTCTTTAATTATTTTTGCCGCAAGGGGAGCCCAGCTTCCGTTTTCAATAATACCAACTGTGCGGTTGCTGAAATTACGCTCTGTAAGATGGTCAATAAACTCTCTCATAAAGGGGAAGATGTCTGCATTATATGTTGTTGTTGCAAGAACAATCTTTCTGTATCTGAATGCGTTTGCAACTGCTTCTGCCATATCACACCTTGCAAGGTCGTTAACAACAACTTTAGGGCAACCGTTGGATTTCAGCTTTTCTGCCAATTGCAAAACCGCTTTTCTTGTATTGCCGTAAATAGAGGTATATGCAATGAGTATGCCATCTTCTTCGGGTTGATAGCTTGACCATGTGTTGTACAAATTAAGGTAATATCCTAAATTTTCTTTAAGAACAGGGCCGTGAAGTGGGCATATCATCTCAATATCAAGACCTTTTGCCTTGGCAAGGAGCTTTTGAACTTGAGCACCATATTTTCCAACTATACCAATATAATATCGTCTTGCTTCATCTGCCCATGGCTCATTTGCATTCCATGCACCAAATTTTCCAAAACCGTCTGCGGAGAAAAGCACCTTTTCTGTGCTTTCATAGGTAACAATAACTTCAGGCCAGTGAACCATTGGAGCGGTTACAAAGGTTAAATTATGCTTTCCAAGGGAGAGGGTAGACCCCTCACTAACAACGATTTGTTTTTCGGAAAAGTCGGTTCCGAAAAAGCTTTGCATCATTTTGAAACCCTTTTCTGAAGATACAATTTTTGCATCGGGATATGTTTTAACAAAGTTGAATATGTTTGCAGAGTGGTCGGGTTCCATATGCTGAACAACAAGATAGTCGGGCTTTCTGCTTCCTAAGGTGTTTTGAATGTTGTCAAGCCATTCGTGGGTAAATGCGGCATCAACCGTGTCCATAATGCATATTTTTTCATCTATTATGGCATAGGAGTTGTATGACATTCCGTTTGGAACAACATATTGACCTTCAAATAAATCAATTTTAAAATCGTTTACGCCTATATATTTTATATCGTTTGTAATTATCATTAAACTGCTCCTCCGCTTTATTTCTGCTTATAGTTTTAGCAGATTTGGAATTTTTATACATTTTCTTTATTATATCATTTCTCATATCTTTTGTCAATAAATCAATGCGATTTTTGAATTGTATTTTGGTATTTTTATGTGATTATTATTTGATTCGGTTAAACGGATTTTTAAAAAAATGTCCTCTGTGATTAAACAAGAATAATCTTTTTTCGTAGCATAATCAAGTATTGTTACTTTTAAAAAAATTACCTCCAAAATTTTAAAGATATACTGTATATCTATTCGTAACATTATAACATAAAATATATCTAAAATAAATATACAATATATTTGTTTGAGGTGAATTTATGGCAATTAAGAGTGTATCAATCAGAATCGAGGAAGAGATGCTTAATAAGATTTCCTATATAGCAGATTATGAGGGCAGAAGCGTGAATAGTCAGGTTCTTGTTTTAATCAGACAGCATATTAAAAATTTTGAAGAATCCAATGGAGTTATTAGTGGGGATATTGCCCCTGATATCAATGTAAAACCGCCCCGAAAGTGAAATTTTTGCTGATATCAATATATAGCCACTGTGAAAGAAAAATTTTTTGCGTTTTAATTGACAATTATAGTCTTTTATGGTATATTTAATTTACCAAAGAGAAAGGAAAGCGATTTATATATCGCAAGAAAAATGTATGTCGGGTTTACCACAATTGGAAATGATAAATCAGAATTTGTCAGCTATTGAAAAGGTTATCATTCCCGAAGATATTGTTATACATACCTTAAACGAGGGTACTGTAGAAAAATGGGAAGAAATAATTAAAGATTCCTTTGAAAGCCACTTTTCATTTACTGAAACCGTTGAAGAATGTAAAGGGTATTCTCCCGATGGTGTTTTATTTGCATCGGTTGATGGGGAAGATTTAGCAACAGCAGCTTGCATTGAGGACGATAATTACCCCGATTATGGGTATCTCCATATGGTTGGCGGAATGAAAAAGGCAAGGGGAAAAAAATTGGGTTTTTATGTTGTTTATTCCGTGCTTGAGTATATGAAAGAAAAGGGATACAAAAAAGCCGTTTTGAAAACAGATGATTTCAGAATTCCTGCAATTAAAACATATCTTAAACTTGGTTTCAAGCCATCTTTTTCTCACGAGAGCCACGAAGAAAGATGGAAAAAAATCTTTGAAATTATCGAAACAAGAGCATAATTACGGTTATTTATGATTAAAGGGTGCTAAAAAGCACCCTTTTTTTAGTATGACGGGCATATCAATGCTCTGTGGTGAAAGTCCACTGAGGCGTAGTTACCGACGAACTCAAAAGCGACTTGTAAGTTTCACATCGAGAGGTGTGGGAGAGAAGAAGCAATAGCGAAATCGTAGCCTGACGGAC
>JAZNIJ010000185.1:0-3741 GCA_045577455.1 Eubacteriales bacterium | reverse complement strand
TTCTCTTGATGAAATTCGTGAATACTTTAACGAATCTTCCGATTTGCAGCCAATGATAAACCGTCTTGAAAAAATGAGAGATGAGCTTAATCTTACAATAGAAAAATTAAAAGAAAGAATGAGTGGTCAAGATGATGATGTCAAGCAGATAACGATTGAACCCCAGGTAATTTATCGTCGTGTACATAACGCCATTTCCATTACGGATAAAACAAACCTTTTAAGAGATACAGCTCTTGAGGCTATGAGGCTGTACGGAACAGATACAACAAGGAGAATGTATTTTACAGAGTACTCAGCCGAAGATAATGAGGAGACTTCATACTGCGTTGCTGTACCGCAGGGAAGCGAGGGAGAATATATAAGCCTTATTCCCGAACTTAAAGCAATTTCCTTATTCCATCACGGAGCTTATGAAGATATTCCAAAAGTACGAAAGAGACTTGTTTCCTATGCTGAAGAAAACAATATAAAGCTGTCAGGTATTTTTCGCAACATTTACCTCGAAGGGCCTCCGCAGCACAAAGACAAGAGTAAATTTATTACTCAGGTAATTGCGTTAACCAAATAAAAAAATAAGCCTTCGGGGAATCAGAAGTCCCCGAAGGCTTTATGTTTATCCGTTTTTTTAATGTAATATCACTTCTGTCGCAAAACTGAAAGTTCATAGATTTCAGTAAGAAACAATCTCCAAAAGTTAAGTGTTAATCAAGAATCAGTGAAGGAGCAGTGTATACTCTTGCTGCATACTCAGCATCCAGAGAATAAAGTCCCTTTGAGTCGTTGCCGAAAAGCTCCATTTTCTTAATCATATCATCTGCATTCTTTTCTTCCTCCAGCTGTTCCTTAACAAACCACCGCACCAACTGCATTGTTCTGAAATCCTTAACATCGTAAGCAGCACCGTAAATATCATTTATAAGACTTGTTACATACTGCTCATGCTCAAGACCTGCCTTAAGAGGATCCATAAGAGATGAAAATACCTTATCCGGCTTATCAATTGCACCAAGCTCCACCTTTTCGCCACACATCTGTAAATACTTCAGAAAAAGCATAGCATGATCTCTTTCCTCCTGAGCCTGAATCATATACCAGTTTGCAAAGCCGTCCAGCCCCTGTGCTTCATAGTATACTGAAAAATCAAGATAAAGATATGCGGAATATAATTCCTTTGTAATTTGTTCATTAAGTAACTTTGAAACCTTTGCGTCCATAAAAATCATCCTTTCTTAAACAGGCGACCTTTTTCGGTCGCCTGCAGCATAAATATTATTTGAAGTATCTCTTTAAAAGTCCTTCCAAACCTCTGCCGTGGTGAGCTTCGTCACAGACATTCCAATCAAAAACCCTTATTTTATGCGGGTTTGCGGGCTTTCGGCACTAAATTTGCCCACCGTTTGCCCACAAGAATTTTTTGCCCACAGATTGTCGTTGCTTCTGTTTTATGGTCTTATTATAGCACATTTTGTAGAATAATGCAAGAAATTTTAAATTCCTAAGAGGCCATACGTTTATGCATCTTAGACCAGTGCCGCTTTTTAATTAAACCAACTTGTTCATCCTTACCAAAAACTTTTATACATCTATCAATATAACTAATGAAGTTTCCGTTTTTAGAACCATGATGATGGCTTCCAAGGTGAGAATATCTTTTATACAGTTTATATTTCGGTATTCTTTTCTTAGTTTTTACCTCTTGCTTTTTAATATCATCAACTTTTCTATACATACGATAATAATATTTGCTTGTCGTTTTGTCACGAATAGTAATGTCAATTCCATCAAAAGCAAAACCTAGATATTCCAAAACATTTTTCCCATTTTCAACATTGTCAAAAACCGAAGCAGTAACATTTGTTAATTTCAAACTCTCAAGCGAAAAAGCTTGTGTTTTATCAGGTTGTAGGATTAATCTTGGAATTAAGTTTTTGGTTGTCGAAATAAAACCCCAAATACTTTTTAGGTCTTTGTACGAGTCTTTTGGGATAACAATTATAAAATCGTCACTATATCGTCTGTACATTCCGCAGTTAGTTGTTGCAAAGTCGTTAAGAGCCTTGTCGAATTCGATCATATAAATATTCGATAAAATAGAGCTGATTGGCGAACCTTGAGGAATTCCATAACTCTTATTCTTATTTGATTTAAGATGCCCGGTTTTAAATTTTCTAAACTCGTCCGAAGTTAATGCAATATCCTTTTTATTGAAATCCTTATAAGAAATACCGCCATGATATTCAAGAAGATCATTTAACTCGACAATTGAATATTTGGTTATATTCTTAAATACGGCATATAAATCATCTGATAACAAATCAACACCTAAAACTTTGCAAATCATCTTTTTTAAATACTCGTGTTGTAATTCATCGAAGAAGTGTGTAAAATCACCTACTATTATGTAGGCTTCGCCTATTTTTCTTGCAAAAGTCAATACTTCTTTTGCAAATTCAATATTGCTTTTGCCAAGATTGTCACGATATGCGATGGCACATTTATTTATACCTTGTTCTTTAACATAGGAATTATATGCACAATTAAGTTTGTGTCCATACAATTGATATATATAACTGTCCATATGCGCTGCATAACACAAATCTCTTGGTTTTTCTCGTCGTCCGTTCGTTGCCGAATATTTAATCCATTTATGTGTAAAATGAATAAACGGATAAAATGAGTGTTTTGCTACTTTGGCTGGATTTTCTATATATTTTTTTGCATCTTCAATATGTACCCTTTTATCAAAGTGAACATATTTTTTGTATTTATACTTGATATCGAATTTAATCACTCCTGATTTTATTAGATACCCGTTCAATCTGAATCGGCAGTTCTTCATATGATTGAACGGGTACAAAATTAACCTTATGACATCCTGAGATATCATACTGCCTTGTTTCTCCCACCACATAAATAGAGTGTGGTATAATAAGGAGGGAGCAAATGCAAACAATGTATGCAGTTGTACTGCTAAGCATTATAGGCATATGCCAGTCTGGCAACAGTCAGAGCTTCAACGAAATCTTGACGATTTGTTTGGATTGGCTATTGACAAACTCAATATATAACCCTTATAGCAATCTATAAGGCAAATAAACTATAATGTATGTAAAACACACACTATAAATCAAAGCTGTTATAAGTTATTTTTCTTTTGTTACACCCTTAAACGGAGTGCCGTCTTGTTTAACATCCATGAATCTGCCGGTATCAGAATCACGTTTAACCCATTGGCTTGTTTTAGGATTAAACGTCTGTGTTCTATTTTTTACCGCTCCGATTCTTCTGTTATCACCTATTGGAGCATTTTTTGCCATATTCAGTCACCACCTTCGCTTCTATTTTGCTTCATTCCATTTTCTTAATCGTTTGGTCAACATAAATACCGATGTACATGAACGCCAATCTGAGAAGTTTTTACCTGAATTAAGTTCATGATACTCATAGCCTCTCTTTGCACATTCTTCTGCAACCTCAATATCAAAAGTCTGTAATTTTTCACATACTCTTTCTACTATTGCACTACTTTTATCATATTCAACACCAAACTGTTTACTTATCATTTCATTCAGGCGTCTTCTGCTGATTGGTCCCATCTTTTTTGAAAAGTATAAAGTAAACCAATATTCTATTGCTTCGTTTGAAAAAGCACAATTTATCTTCGGGTATCTTGACACTTTTCTTATGGCTTCATCGAAATCTTCGAAATCATCCTTATCGAATACGCACCATAATTCA
>JAZNIJ010000184.1:0-3444 GCA_045577455.1 Eubacteriales bacterium | reverse complement strand
TTTCTCGTATAACATCACCTTTTTTATGTGTTCTTTCTTTCAGCTTTTCAATGGTAAGATTAAGTTCATCACGCATTTTTTCAAGCTGTTCTATCATCGGTTGTAAATCCGTTGTATCGCTTAAATATGCTCTTATTTCGTCAAGCGACAACCCTAAGTCCTGAAATACACGGATCGTACGGATTTGAGTAAAGGTATCAATGGTGTAATATCTGTTGCCTGTAGCACCGTCTTTTTTGTCAGGAGTAATAAGACCTTTTGTTTCATAGTTCAATATAATTTTTCTTGTGATTCCAACGGCTTTTGCTATCTCGCCGATGGAAAATAAATTGTTATTATCCATAAAATAATCCTCGTTTTTTGTATAAAATAAATATTTTTGAAAAAATTCGAAAAAATTCTCAAAAAACACTTGCATCGCCCATTGATGGGCGGTGTATAATCATTATAGCATAGAATATTTAATTTTTCAAGATGTGGAGGGTGATAAATTTGAAACTGAAGGATTATTGCATTAAGGAAAGAAAGGAGTACCTATTAACAGAGTGGGATGACGAAAAGAATCTTCCGTTCACCCCGGAAACAATCAGTCATACAAGTTCATTACCTGTTTGGTGGAAATGTGAAAAAGGTCATTCATGGCAGACGCAGCTCAGAAGCCGATCAACTACACTTACAAAGTGCCCTAAATGCCGTGATGCTGAACTGAATAAAAGCAGAAAACTTAAGGTAAAAGAACTTTCGAAACGATTGAAGCCCGAATAAGTTATTTAAATTAAATTTTATGATACGAAAGAAGGAATGAACAATGAAAAAAGTGCTATGTATGCTTTTGTGTCTTTGTATGATGATTGGCATATTGCCAACAACTTTGGTTGCAAATGCACAAACCGATTCAAAAACAATGACGTTTGGTTATGCCTATGATGTCCAGCGAAATCCGGCTTTCCCAACAAAAAAAGGGGATAAAGTTACAGTTTCCGGTTTCCAGACTCCGCTAAGATACGGTGCAAGTGCTTCAGGCAGTATGATACGTTATGAAAACAGTGCAGGCACCTGGACTCTTACCGAGGTTGGAACTTTCGGTAATATAAGCAAGGTTTCGCCTGCACCTACAAGCAACTTAAAGCCTATAGTAAAAACGGTTGCTGAAAGCTGCGGTATATCCGATATGAACAGTATTGTAATTCACAAGCTGACAGGTATAAACAACAATCTTGTTGGTTATGGTGTTGTACTCTGTATTGATGAAGACAACGGTCAGGCTTTGTTTTTAGCTGACCTGTTCAATCAGTCCGGTGCGGGCTTTTTCTTATCAAAATCAGAGGTTAAAAGTAAATCGGTAACAATTACTGCTGACAAGATAACACAGGCAAGCACAGAGAAAAGTGAAAACTCAGATGTTTCATCCGACGCAAAACCTGTTGAAGCTTTGAATTTCACTATAGATGAGCCTTATGCGTGGGAGACGGCGGCAAAAAAAGCAACCGTTGAACAGAGCAGTCAGGTGGAAGTTACAGATGTGAAATGGAACGGTACAATGTGGAATCCCGATGGCTCCTTTATGCAAAATGCAAGCTATACAGTTGACATCACAGTACGCATAAAGTCAGGGTCAAATATGTATTTTGACAAAAATAAGCTCCGTATTAAAATCAACGGAGAATCGGGTGCAGAAGCAGTTGAAATATCAGGTGACAAAAAACAGGCTGTTATCCGCGGATATTATGATTACCTGAAATCCAAAGACCAAGCTGCATTAGAGGAAAAAAAGCAAGAAGAAGCGAAGGCAAACAGAAAAGGTACAGCAGTCAGCAAGTTTGAACCCGGGGACTACGGCACTGCAAGATTTAAAGACAGGCTGAATGTGCATTTGGAACCTAAAACAGGAAGCAAGGTTGAAAGCATGTCGGATTATTCGTATCTGGATGCTCAGGCAAACCTCATTACAATTGTTGAAGCCTATGTTCCATCCATTAACCGTGAAAACGAATTTTTCCATGTAATAAAGTATCCTGACTATGATGGCGGTATCGGTTATGTTCCGGCGGATGATAAAATTTTTGACTGTTACAGGGAAGGCAACAACGCAAAAAGACCTTACTATGAAAAGTGGAAAAACAAAATCAAAATCGGAGACCCCATAGAAAAAATCAATACATACGCACTGTCTTTCCCGAACGGAATTCCTACATATGGATTTAAAGGCAGCGATGAAGAGAAAAAATCCAATTTTTATGTAGAGAAAATTGTATTTGAGCATCCCGAAGGTGTAAAACCGTTTATGTATACATCGGCGGTTGTAACCTATAAAGCAAGAGACGGTTATTACTTTGATAAAAACATTAAATTCGATGAATACCGTGATGCTGCAGAACACACAACAGGTCACAAAATTATAGATGACAAAACAATGGAGGTTTATCTGACAGCCTTCACATGGGATATGGGTATGGATGCAGGTGCAACAGATGCAATGATAGCGTTCAAGAAAACAATGGATAACAGAATGCTTTTGCCTGTTGCGGTAGCTGAATTCAATTTCCCTCTTTTCGATTATTGGGATTTAAAGCTTAAAAGAAGAGATTTTGAATTTAATGAACACTATGTAAATAAATTTATAGAAAAAAATATGCGTACAGAGTATGTGTATCCTACAACTGACGCATATGTTGAAACAACCGATGCAAACGGACATTTTGATATGGTCAAAAATGAGCATGAGTACCCGAGCAATTATACCATCAGTCGTGTTGAAATTGCCGATCTCGATGTTTCGGATGAAATTCCCGGACTTGTTGGTGAATGGGCACTTCTTACAAACGGGCGTTATATACCTAAATCTTGCTTAAAGAATATCAGATTTGAAGATACATTTAAGGGTGCACCTGCAGAATTTGTAGTATCTCCCTTTGAATTTGCAGGAGGCAGCGGTACGATTGATGACCCATACCTCATTGAAACCGCAGAGCAGTTAAATGCAGTTCGACAGGGTCCTAAAAACCATTACAAGCTGATAGCGGATATTGACCTTTCAAATTGGGGCAACTGGGTTCCCATCGGCGGTACGCCTGCTTACGGTTTTATGGGCGGAGGCTGGAATAAAGCAGAAAATTATGCCTGCTCATTCCAGGGTTCATTTGACGGTAACGGTCATGTTGTATCAGGTATGACCATTGTTATAAACGAGAACACTCCTTTTATGACAGAAGGCGGCAACTGGCGTGCTTACGGTCTGTTTGCAAACCTTGCCACAAATCCTGACAGTTATAAAATCAAAAACCTCGGTGTTGTAGACTTTACCATTGATGTAACTTATACAGACATCAAGAAAAATCTTGACCTTTATGCAGGTGCAATCTGCGGCGGTATGAACAGCGGTACAGATATTTACAACTGTTATTCCAAAGGCGGAAAAATTAAATTTAATGTCACTGCAAATGA
>JAZNIJ010000183.1:0-3983 GCA_045577455.1 Eubacteriales bacterium | reverse complement strand
ATTTTTATTGAAAATATGCTGAAAGCAATGGATTAACAATCTTTTCCCTGGGTATAAATATGTTAATAATATAAACAGAAATTTGCAGGTAAAAAATAAGGTTGCTGTGATATTAAAGTATTGCAACAACCTTATTTTGTTTATTATATTTCTTAGGAAATGAAATAATATATTCTGAAAAATTGTAGACAAACAGAAAAAAATGTGATATAATACATCTATAATAGTTGGGGGAGTTTATACATGTATTATCAAAATAAGCTAAAAAAGAGCTTGCTTATTTTTATTCTTATTCTTTTTGTTATTTTTGGTTTGTTTACTTTCCTTCAGTTTAAATACGAAGATAATACAGTTATTTCGTTTTTAAATAATATAATCGTATGTACATTAACCGGTGCAATTGTTTCATTTGTTCAGGCATGGGTTGGTTATAATGGTGCAAAACGAGAATGTATTATGGTTTTTTATAAGAATAGTATGATTTACGGAAAAAAAGTTTCAGAGTTTATTAAAGATGCTGATAACTTAGTTATCTCAGAAAAGAACTATGCTGAAATAAGAGAAATCAACGCATATTTCACCGACGAAATGAATTTTTCCTTTGTTTCTGTTGATAAAACTGATGAAAATGACAAAGTTTTGATTGCAGTTCGTGATACATATCAATATTATTTTTCGTGCCACAAAAGATTTTTAAAGCTGGAAAAATCAATGGCAGATGCTTTAAAATCTATTGAACGCTCTAATTATGGAGCAAATTATAATTACTCAGAACAAGCAAATTATATTAACGCAAGCCATAACGAATTATGTTCCGTATATTATGACCATGCAAGACAAGAAAAAATGAATAATGGAATAAAAAATATAAAGTCATATTTGTTTGGCTCTCATTCTTAAAAAATAGTTGAGGTAAAAATGTTTGAGATAATAAAAAAAGAAATAGAGAATTACAACAGAATTATTATTCATCGTCACAGTAAACCGGATGGTGATGCTCTTGGCAGTCAGATTGGATTAAAATACATATTAAAAGAGAACTATCCGCAAAAGGAAATTTATGCCGTTGGTGATATGACAGAGCGATATTCCTTTATGGTTGAAGAACCAATGGATGAAATATCCGATGATTTATACTCTGGTGCTTTGGCAATAATTCTTGATACATCTGCAAAAGCTTTGATTTGCGACAATCGTTATACATTAGCAGAAAAGACAGTAAGAATAGACCATCACATTTTTGTAGAAAAGATTGCTGATATAGAAGTTACAGATACATCATTTGAAAGCTGTTGCGGAATGATAGCGGCGTTTGCTAAAGAGGGAGAATATGTTCTCAGCCCAAGGGCTGCCAAGGTTATATATACAGGTATGGTAACGGACTCAGGCCGTTTTCGTTATGATTCTACATCCGCTCAGACCTTTGCTCTTGCATCATATTTAATGGAGCAAAAATTTGATACTGCTGATATATTCAGAAATCTTTATTCTGATGATTTTTCGTTTATACAGCTAAGGGCTAAATTTGTTTTAAAAATAAAGTTTACTGAGAAAAATGTTGCTTATATATATACTGAAGCTGAAGAAGCAAAATCATATGGAGTTGATATTTTTTCCATTTCTCGAGGAATGGTTAATACAATGGCAGAGATTAAGGGCGTTGATATTTGGGTAAACTTTACAGAATCAGAAGATGGTATTTTATGTGAGATAAGGTCAAGTAAATACAATATCAATCCAATTGCTGTTAAATACGGTGGCGGTGGCCATGCCAAAGCAAGCGGAGCAACATTGAAAAACAAAGAAGAAGCATTTTTGTTGCTTAATGACCTTAATGAAATAATAGGTGGTTAATATGAATTTTGAATTGATGAAACTAGTTTTTGATAAAATAAAAGAATATAACAGAATAATCATTTTCAGGCATATCCGCCCGGATGGTGATGCAGTTGGTTCCACCAAAGGATTGCAAAAAATTTTAAAGTTAACATTCCCTGAAAAGGAAATATATCTTATAAATAAAGATTATTCTGATTATCTTTCCTTTTTGGGTGGTGAAGACGATGATATATCTGAAGACTTATATTCTGAAGCGTTGGCTCTTGTTTTGGATACAGGAACATCTGATAGAGTTTCAAATCAGAATTACAAACTTTGCAAAGAGGTAATAAAGTTTGACCATCATATACCAAAGGAAAATTATGGAGATATAAATTTGGTTGTTGAAGAAAAATCTTCAACTTGTGAAATGGTTGCCGAGTTTTACTATACCTTTAAGGATGAGCTGAAAATTGATAAAGAGGCTGCAACATATATATATGCAGGTATGGTTACAGATTCAGGAAGATTTCGTTTCCGTTCTGTGAGTGGAGATACAATGCGTCTTGCAGGTATGCTTCTTGACCAGGATATTGATGTTGATACTTTGTATGCCAATCTCTACATGAAAGATTTCGATGATTTTAAATTCAACGCATATGTTTATAATCAATTGAAAATCACTGAAAACGGAGTTGCATACATCTTTGTTGATAAAGCTATGCAGGAAATGTTTTCATTAACAAGTGAGAAAGCAAGTAGTGTTGTTTCTTTGATGGAATCTATAAAAGGTAGCTTGATATGGCTTGCATTTATTGAAAATGATGATTCTATAAGGGTAAGACTTCGTTCAAGATTTGTAACAGTTAGCGAAATCGGAGAAAAATATCATGGTGGCGGTCATGCTTGTGCATCAGGCGCAACTGTTTATAGCATAGAAGAAATGAATTCTCTTATTTCCGATGCTGATTCAAGATTAAAGGAATACAAAGAGAATAATGAGGGTTGGTTATGAGAATACTGATTACCAATGATGACGGTATAAATGCTTCTGCACTGATTCCTCTTGCAAAATGGGCAAGAAAGTTAGGTGAAGTTACCGTTGTAGCACCTAAATATGAGCAAAGTGCCAAAAGTCATAGCATAGAAATTCGTAGAGCGTTTGAAGTAAAAAAACTGTGTGAAGAACAGGGATTTGAAGTATATAGTGTTGATTCAACCCCTGCAGATTGCGTTAGATTTTCATTTTTAGGAATGAAAAAAGAGTTTGACTTGGTTATCTCCGGCATCAATAAAGGATACAATTTAGGACGGGATATAAACTATTCAGGCACAGCGGCGGCAACATTTGAGGCAGCTTCTCTCGGAACAAATGCTTTGGCTTTATCAACTGATGTTGATTCTATAGAATATGCATTAACCAAATTGGATGATGTATGGAAATATGTTTCAGAAAATAAACTTTTTGATAAAAACAATATCTATAATATAAATATCCCACCAAATGGAAAAGAAATACTTGTTTCTAAACAAGGCGGCAGGTTTTATTGTGATGTATATGTTTCACAGGAAAACGATATGCATCTTCCAACAGGGCATTGTATTTATAAAGATAGTGGCAAAAATGAATTTGATACTGATGTTGTTATGCATGGATATATATCCATAACCCCGTTAACATTGGTAAGAACAAATATTGCCGTTTATGATGAGCTTCTGCATCTGAATAAAGGTAAAGTTTAAGACATAAAAAAATCACGAACACTGCTTAAAGTGCTCGTGATTTTTTTGTAATGTTATTGTTAATTTAACTTCCCAAACAACTACCGCATGGTTTATATCCTTGCGAAATTAAATCGTTGATATCGCCTGTAAATTGACCTTTGTTTTTATCGGAAATTGTGGAAACACCGCTACAAGTTGGAAGGTGAACCTTTTTAGAGCTTGTGTTCAAAATATAGGTTGCAGTTGTTCCACTGCTTGAAGAACTACCCGACGAGCTACCTGAATTGTCACCGCTTGACGTATCATCACCAAGGCAAGTTGCACAAGCTGTATAACCCTGAGACAAGAGGGAAGCAAGAGAGCTTGAAGATTCGCTCTTGTTTTTATCGGAAATTGTGGAAACACCGCTACAAGTTGGAAGGTGAACCTTTTTAGAGCTT
>JAZNIJ010000182.1:0-3512 GCA_045577455.1 Eubacteriales bacterium | reverse complement strand
GCAAAAATATATGGCTTGAAATGAAGGTGAACGACGGAAAAAAACATCAATATCCGTTTGCTGTATTTTCTTCTCCGGCACCCGGAGAAATCGCACATATGTTTGTAAATTGTATTATAAAACAGGAGATGTAAGATATGAAAAAATATGGATATTTTAGTGAAAATGAATTTAAAATAACAGATTATAATACACCAAGACCGCAGATGAATTATGTATGGAATGACAGAATTTTAAGCGGAATAAATCATTTTGGCGGCGGTGTGGGAGCTTATGGCAACAGAGCCGCAAGCTATATTGATCCGGAAGGTAAATCAAGAGCAATACTTATAAGAGACGGAAACAGATATTTTTATATTCGTGACGAAGAGACAAAAGAATTCTGGAATCCCGGTTGGTATCCCGTTAAGGCGGATATAGAAAATTATTGCTGTACACATGGTGTAGGATACACAAAGATTGAGAGTGAAAAAAATAAAATTAAAGCTGAAATTATAGGTTTCGTGGGCGAAGATAAGCCTGCTGAATTGTGGCAAGTTATGCTTACCAATAATTCAGATAAAGAAAAAACAGTAAAGGTGTATTCTTTTATTGAGTTTTCTTTGGAGGGGTATGCCCGTTATTCCGAATACGATTCCTATGTTTCGGCACAGTATTTTGAAGATTCAAATATGGTTTATGCAAAAAACACAGCACAGGAAAGACCGCATAATTTCTTTGACGGATATATTGCATCAGATAAAAAGCCATCAGGCTTTGACAGTTCAAAGAAAGCATTTTTAGGAACATACGGAAGTATTTTTGCTCCCCAGGCTGTTGAAAACGGGAAATGTAAAAATTCACTTGCCGCTTGTGAGCTTATGGTTGGGGTTTTAGAGCATACAATAACCTTGAAACCAAACGAAAGCGAAAATATTAAGGTTGTAATCGGCTCTTGCGACTGCGAAGAATATGCAAAAGAAACTGCAAAATATCTTTTATCTGACGGTATGTATAAAAAACAGCTTGAAGCTGTTAAAGAAAGCAAACAAAAAATGTTTGATAAAATATTTATAAAAACTCCTGTTGAAAAGATTGATATGATAACAAATTATTGGGTAAAAAATCAGGTGCAGTTATGCTGTGAAGCAGGAAGAGCAACAGGTAAAGGCTTCAGAGATCAGCTTCAGGATTCATGGGGGATAGCTGCGTTTAACAGTGAGCTTGCAAAAGAGAAGATTAAAGAAACATTAAGACATCAGTATAGTGACGGAAGATGCGTTAGAGGTTGGCTTCCTTTGGATCATCATATTTATTCTGACGGTCCTGTCTGGATAGCACCAACAATAAACGCATATATAAAAGAAACAGGCGACTTTAAATTTCTTGATGTGGTTGTTACTTATCTTGACGGTAAAGAAGCAACAGTATGGGAGCATATTCTTCTTTCATGCAGATATTCAACGGAGGATTTGGGTGAACACAATCTTATTTTAGCTCATGATGGAGACTGGAACGATTCTCTTAACGGAATAGGTGTAAATGGAAAAGGCGAAAGTGTCTGGACTTCAATCGCTATGTGTTATGCATTACAAAACACAATTGAAATTGCAGAGTATATCAAAAAAGATAATGATATAAAATACGAAATGCTGTTAAGATACGAAAAGCTTAAAAACAGCATAAACAAAAACGGTTGGGACGGAGAATGGTATTTAGCAGGCTATGACGATTTCGGAAATAAGGTAGGCACTAAAACAGAAAAAGAAGGCTTTATTTATCTTAATTCACAAACATGGGCAATTCTGGCAGGAGTATGTGATAACGATAAAGAAAATAAATGTATGCAGTCTGTTGAAAAATATCTTGATTCAAAATACGGACCGCTTACCTTGTACCCTGCGTATAACAGCTATAATAAAAATATAGGCAGACTTACAGGCTTTGTTCCCGGTATATGGGAAAATTCAACACCGTATTGTCATGGCGGTACATTTAAAATTGTTTCGGATTGCTTACTTAAAAAAGGCAACAAAGCTTTGGAAACACTTCTTAAAATAATGCCTGACAGTGAAACAAATCCATCAAGCTTTTCAGGATGTGAGCCTTATGTATTTACAAATATGTATTTTGGTCCTGAAAACCCAAGAGCAGGTGAAACAGCATTTGCGTGGGTAACAGGAACAGCAGGATGGATGTTCAGGGCAGTTACACAGTATATGCTCGGATTTTACCCCGAATATAACAGCTTTAAGATAAATCCGTGCTTACCGTCAGATTGGGAAGAATGCAGTATGACAAGAAAATTCAGAAACGACACATATAATATAACAATAAAAAATCCGAATCATAAAGAAAGCGGTATTAGTGAAATTATAGTTGATGGAAAAACTCAGGAAAATACTGAAATAAAGCTTTTTAATGATGGAAAACTACATAATATAACAGTTGTAATGTAAATAAATTGAAAATTCGGAAATTATGTGTTTGAATACCGAAAAACAATAACGAAGGGAGTTGCTGTAAAATGCACGATAAAATTGAAAAGCTTATATCAAAAATGACATTAAAAGAAAAAATTGGTCAGCTTACTCAGGAAAAAACATCTATTTCGATAATGGATGAACTCTGTGAGCTTGCTAAAAAGGGAGAAGTAGGTTCGTGTATTTTGACAAATACTTCGTTTGCAGGAAATGAGAAACAAAGCGAAATACCTGTTGATAGTCTTAATGAGCTTCAACGATGTGCTGTGGAAGAGAGCAGATTAGGTATCCCTATATTAAACGGTCGTGATATAATACATGGAACGAATGTTATTTTTCCGATTCCTCTTGCCCAGTCGTCAACATGGGATTTTGATTTAATAAAAGAAGCGGCAAGAATGATGTGCGAGGAAGCAAAAACTGATGGAGTTCATTGGACATTTGCTCCAATGCTTGATATATGTGTTGAACCAAGATGGGGGCGTATTATTGAAACTCCTGGAGAGGATCCTTGCTTAGGGAAAATGTTTGCAAGAGCATCAGTTGAGGGAATACAAGAAGCAGGATTGTCAGCCTGTGCAAAGCATTATATTGGTTATGGTGCTTCAATGGGTGGAAGAGATAAAGATGCTACTGAATGGAGTGAATATTCTCTTAGAAACAAAGCATTGCCGGCATTCAAAGAAGCGGTTGAAGCAGGTGTTGATACTATTATGACAGCTTTTAATGAAATAAGCGGTCAGCCTATGACCTCAAGCAGATATCATATAAGAGATATATTAAAAAATGAACTTGGCTTTAGAGGTTTTGTAATAAGTGATTATGATGCTATAAAAAGGCTTGAGTGTCAGGGTGTTTCTGACAGTGAAAAAATGTCAGCAGAACTTGCGATAAATGCAGGTGTTGATATGGATATGGTTGATTGCGTTTATAAAAATAATCTTGAAAAGCTCGTAGAAGAAGGTAAGGTCAGTATTGAAACTATTGATGAAGCTGTAAGAAGAATTTTAAATATAAAATTCAAAATTGGTCTTTTTGAAAATCCTTATA
>JAZNIJ010000181.1:0-13574 GCA_045577455.1 Eubacteriales bacterium | reverse complement strand
ACCCAGAATCTACAGATTTACAATATATGTCAAGTGCAGTTATTACATCTTTTTTAGGACACAACGCTGCAGAACTGATTCTGAATTTTAATACCATTTTTATTACCACCAAATAAAATATAATTTATTATTATCCTTTATCTATATATTACCATATTTTTCGACTTCTTTCAAGATATATCAAGAAATTTATACCATTTCCTGTGTAAAAAAGCAGATAGAGTGTAGATACTCTACCTGCACGAAACTGATATCACAGAGTATGGTTAAACTCTTGCAACTGTTTCTATCAGTTAAATTTATTCTTGATTTTATTTTAAAAGTTTTTTCTGTACTTTATCGTAGCAAATATCAGAAAGTTTTACAATTCCAAACAAACTTAGAACTATCATCACCAAAACAATCACTATGCTCAATAAACCAAATTTTTCTGGAATTATCAATGCAACTAGGCAAACAGCAAGCACTACAATGAATATTGCTGTAAATACCCAAAATCCAAACAATGTGATATGTAATGGTTTATAATAAAAATTTTTATGAATATTTTCTATGCCATAATTCTCTTCTAGTTTTATCATTGTTTTTTGAAAAGAAATCAATTGTTCTCTTGATATGTATAATGTACGAATACAGCATATTGCCCCAAGTAGTCCTACAACAGAGAGTATGGAAAGCACTATAAGATTAATGGTATCTTTATAATTTCCAGTAGCCAACATTGTTGTCATTGCTCCTAATATGCCAATGGAAATAGCAAGATCAATCACTATAACCGTTTGTGAACCTTGCAATGCTGATGTGTACTCGTTTGCCACAACCTGATACTGTGTGTCAGGAGACATTTTTTTGTGTTCATCACTCATAATTTCATCCTCCGTTAATATTTACTAATAGTTTTATAACGACATAATCATTATATCATAAAATAATAGATATTACTATGTTTTTTTATTGGTTTTGTAAAATGTGAATGTAATTGAATAAGCACCCTGCTGAGCAAGGTGCTTATAAGCTTATTTATTATTTTCAATAAATCTCTGGAGGATTGCAGCAATTTCTGCTCTTGTCGCATTATCTTTCGGATTGATTGTTGTAGTTGATTTGCCTTTCATAAGACCTGTACCAACTGCCCAATTCATAGCCGAAACTGCATATTCAGAAATCTCGTTAGCGTCTGTAAAGTGGAGATTCTCTTCTAATGTTACGGCATCCATACCCTTGTACTGCGCATATCTAAACATAATAGCCGCAATCTGTTCACGAGTGATATTGCTATCTGGAGCAAATTCATTTTCTGTTACACCGCTTACAATACCGTTCTGCTTTGCCCAAATAACAGCATTTGCATACCATGAACCCATATCTACATCTGCAAACGGGATGCTCTTATTCACAGCAGGTTCACCTGCGTTACGATAGAGAACGGTTACAAGCATTGCTCTTGTAAGTGTGTCGTTTGGAGCAAACTTATCTTCTGCAACACCATTCATAAGCTTGTTTTCAATAACATACTGGACATTTGCATAGAACCAATCTGTCGCCTTTACATCCGTAAATACAATTGAAGTATCAGGATCATCTACTTCAGGTTCTTTTTCAATTTCAGTCCACTTAGCATAAAGTGTTATGCTCTTTGTAACTTTTGCAGTGAAGTCATAAGCAGTTGTAAGTTCTTTATCTGTGTACCAGCCTGCAAAAGTATATCCGTCTTTTACTGGGGCTCCAGGTTCGGTGACTATGCCGTTTCTCTTTACTGATAAATTCTTAATTGTGCTACCGCCATTAGTTTCGAATTTTACGGTGTAGGTTGAAACTCCACCACCTCCGGTAGAGATTCTGCTGAATTTAGCTTCAAGAACTTTATCGCTGTCAGCAACAAATGTATAGGTTGCATTGGTTGATACACTTGTATCTCCAATATACCAGCCACTGAAACTGTAGCCACTGTTCGCTGTTGCTGTTACAGTTACATTATTGCCTTTCAAATATGTGCCTGCCCCTGTAGCCGTACCGTTTGTTGCGGTAATGGTTATATCAACCGTATTGTCTGTTGCAATTGTAGCGTCAAGAGAATTCGTTGAAACCGTATAATTTTCTGATTTTTCACCCTTGAGTTCAAAGTTTGTTACTGTTACATTTGAAGTGGTCGCATCAACCACACCTGTAATTGTAAGGTTAAAGTTATCAAAATCAAGCTCTACCAAGGTATCAGCTACTAATATACCCTCTAAAACTGCCGTCTTCGCATCAAGGTCAATAGAGGTAACACTTACAGGCTTTTTGTTAACAACAAGTTCCTGTGTGCTTGTAAATGCTGCGTATTCGTTATTGCCAGGTTCATTTACTGTAATATTGGTTGTTCCCGCAGCTTTGATTGTTATTGTTCCGTCTGCTGCTATTTCTGCAATATCAGTATTGCTACTTGAATATGTAAATGCACTAAGATTTGCTGTGGTATCAGGCGTCACACCTATAGCAAACGGGGCATCTCCATATGTTTTTTCGCCTATAGTAGTAACAACAATATTCTGCGGTGTTTTATCCACAACTGTAAGCTTGCCCTTTACAAATGTAAGGTTGTAATTGTTATTTACAGAAATCGTTCCCTGAGTTATATCATATTCGCCTAAAATTGTACCATCAGTGGATACAGCAAGAGCGCCTGTTATTGTGTCACCCAAAACAAGAGATCCACTTGTAATATCGTATTCAAGAGTAGGGACGGCATTGTTCTGCTTGATTGTGTAACTTCTTGCTGTAACTGTAATCTCTTTTTTGTTTACTGTAAGTGCCTGCGTAGTTGTAAAATCTGCATAATCTGCATTACCGCTACGACTTACAGTAATATTTGTTGTTCCGGCAGCTTTAATAGTTACTGTACCATCTCCTGCCACAGTTGCAACATCAGTGTTGCTACTTGTGTAAGTAAGTGCTCCGAGAGATGTGTTTGAATCGGTAACGTGTAACACAAATGCAGCGTCGCCATATGTCTTAGTTGCTATTGCATCAACTGTAACATTCTGTGCATCCTTATCTACTACTGTTAATGTGCCCTTTACAAAGGTAATATTATAATTTGAACCTGCTGTTAAAGTGCCTTGAGTAATGTCAAATGCGCCCAACGCTGTACCATCTGCTGAAACCGAAAGTGCACCTGTAATTGTATCACCTGACACGAGTGAGCCAGATGTAATATCGTACTCAAGCGTAGGTACCGCATTATTTTTCTTAATTGTGTAACTTCTTGCTGTAACTGTAATATCCTTTTTGTTTACTGTAAGTGTCTGCGTGGTTGTAAAATCTGCATAATCTGCATTACCGCTACGACTTACAGTAATGTTTGTTGTACCGGTGGCCTTAATAGTTACTGTACCATCTCCTGCCACAGTTGCAACATCAGTGTTGCTACTTGAATAAGATAACGCTCCAAGAGAAGTATCATTGTCTGTAACACCTAATGCAAAATCGCTGTCGCCATAGGTTTTTGCCGTTAATGTTTCTACGATAACATTCTGCGCATCTTTTTCAACGACATTTAGCTTTCCACCCACATATGTTAGTGCATAGTTGCTTCCTGCACTTAAAGTGCCTTGAGTAATATCGAATTCGCCCAATACCGAACCATTTGCAGAAACTGCAAGCGAACCTGTAATTGTATCGCCGGACACTAAACTTCCGGAAGTAATATCATATTCCAGTGTAGGTACGGAATTATTCTTTTTAATTGTATAATTTCTTGCCGTAACCGTAATAGGTCTTGGAGAAATATTTGCTTTTAGTCCCGTTGGTTGAGTGAGTGCGTATTTATCTTTATCAGCACCCTGCAAAGTAATGCTATCAATATTAACACTAATATTATTACCGCTATCTTTACTGGCGAATGAACCGGTAATGCTACCGCTGATACTAACATCATCGCCGTTATCTACGCCGTTTAATGTTCCGCCAGTAATTGTTGCATCAGTTGTTCCGTCATATGTTTTGTTTTCCACATTAATACCGGAAATAGTCAATTCTTTTTTTGCAATTTCTACAGTCGAAGGGACAACGAATGCTTCTACATTAATTGAGTTGTTTTTTGCGAGCGCAGTTGCAGTTACAGTGTGCGTACCGGCTTTATTAACTGTAAAGTTTATCTTACACACATTTCCGTCATATTCAGTCGCCGCTCTTAATCCAACTACAACAGCTTTGTTAGTTTCGTCAAAAGTAGGAGTGATAGCTGCCAAGCTGCTTATTTCTTCATAATCTGAAAATCCTGTAAATGTCAACGCTTCAGAATCGTATGCAAATCCCGATAACGCAATAGTGTTTATTGCCTCGGTGCTTTTAAGTGTAACTTGAATAGAAATATTGTCACCAATATTACCTGTTACATTACCAAATGTAAATACAGCTTTTGCAGTATCGGGCGGCGTTACTGCATATGCTGGGAGAAGCGATGTCAAACATAACATCAGTACTAAAACTGCGGATAAAATTCTTTTCATTTAAAATCCTTCCTTTACTATTTATTTTTAACCGATGGGATATATGTCAGGCAACATACTGTAGTTCAGGAGAAGTATTGCGTCCTGAAGGTCTACAGAGCCGTCCTTATTAAAGTCAACACTTCCTACGTAGGGGATAGAATATATTTCAGGAAGCATGCTGTGATTAAGTAGTGCAATCGCATCCTGAAGATCTACGTTTTCGTCACCGTTAACATCGCCCAAAACTTGTGTACGAACAGTCACTGTAGAAGATTTTACTGTTGAGCTTATGTTTGTTGAATTGAGTTTTACAACAGAGTTGGC
Organism: Eubacteriales bacterium; assembly: GCA_045577455.1. Lineage (GTDB taxonomy): Bacteria > Bacillota > Clostridia > Oscillospirales > CAG-382 > SIG653. Next base: position 8,775 of record JAZNIJ010000181.1, on the reverse strand, counting down.
AGAAACAAATAGCTCGCCTTCTTCTGCATCCTCGTCAATTTTGAAATTAAGCGTACAGATATCGCCATCAAATGCTGTTGCAGTTCTTAACCCTACTACAATCGCCTTGTTCGTTTCATCAAATGTCGGCGTAATAGCAGCCAGATTGCTTATTTCTTCATAATCAGAGAATCCTTCAAATGTCAAGGCATCGCTAAAGGAAATGCCCGAAATTGCAATTGTATTTAATGATTGTGAACTCTTAAGCGAAAGTTTAACTTTTACTGTATCTCCCGGCTTGCCCGAAACATCTGATAAGGTGAATATGGCATCGGCATTTTCTTGTGTTTTTGAAATGTTTATACTGCACGGGGAGTTGCTTTTAGTCACATTAACTTTGTTTCCCGATATGTTATACATATTTACTTCCGATATTTCTATGTTTGTACTTGTTTTTGAATCAGAAATTACTTCAAATGTAAGAGACAGCATATTACCATTTGATACTACATTAGTTCCTGCATAGCTTAACTTAATTTTGTTTTGTGCATGTGTAGTATTTAAAGTCGGATTTTGGTTTGTGAGACTACTACCAATGCTATTACCTTTTAACTTTAAAACCTCATTATCATATGTTATAACAAAATTTCCGTCATACATGTTTTGTGAATTGCTGAGTTTTACTACCACATCAATCAAATCTCCTTTTTTTGCACTGGCAGGAGATGTAAGTGATATTACAGCAGTTCCGACAGCCTCAACTGTAACATTGTAAGAAACTGTTAGTCCTTCATACTCAATTGTAACTGTCTTTGTTCCGCTTGCACTAAAGTCATAATCAGCAGTAAAGCATGATGTTACTGTTTTTTCACTACCATTATTGTATATTGCCTTTAATGTTAGTCCCTTTGTGTCGATAGTATCACCAACACTATAAGATGTTTTTGTTGCAGGAGCGGTGATTTCTAAATCTTCTATTGTAGGATTTACTACCTCAACTGTAAAAGATGTTGTTTTTCCGCTATAAGTAACAGTAACAGTTTTTGTGCCTGCTGTCGAAAAGTCATAACTTGTAGTAAAACCGCTTGTTATATTTTTAGTCGATCCATTACTATATGTGGCAGTTATTTCCATACCGGTTTTGTCTAAGCTTTCACCCACAAAATATCTATTTATGTAAGGCGCATTATGCATAGATATTGATGTTATTGTTGGCGTATATATGGTGAAGTCTAAACAAACCCATCCGCTATAACCGTTATATGTTGTGTAACCCCAATTACTATTAACTTGAGTAATATTTAATATTGTTGTATCAGGGATACTTGTAACCTTGCTATAACCACTACCAGCACCGCTTCTCATAGTTAAATTAACACCATTTGTATTAACCTTATATGAATCCGCACTGTAGGATCCAACGGGATGAGTTTCTCTTCCATTGTTGTTGCAGAATTTCCATTTCTGATAATTTGCACCCGTATACAATTGAAGAGTTAACTGAGAACCGTTTGTTCCTGCAGCAGATGCACTTGTAGGAGCTATAACATAACCGTCTTTTGATGCAAGTTCAAAGACATACGAACCATCATCAAGCGGTACAATGTAGAATAACTGTGCCGTATCATCATCTGGTGTCCATAAATCTACCAACTGTCCTGCTGCGGGTGCTGCACCATTTCTGTAAACATCTACAACTCGATTTGTTCCGTTACTTGAACAATAAGCATATAATTTGTATTTACCATTACCTTGATGAACTACATTAAATTGTTGATCGGTAGAATCATCGTATCCCCACATTGTGATCGCTGTTTTATTTGCATCTGTTCCGTTATAAACATTCATATATGAACCTGATGCAACATTTTTCAAGGTAAAGAATCCGTTCCTGATATGTGCACTTGTGTCGCTATGAATTGGGTTTACCACAGGAGCAGAAGGTGCAGAACCAGTTCCTGTTAAACTATAATTTGGATTATGTAAAATGTAAGTCACTTTAGATGCTAAAGTAGCTTTAGACATTGTTCTGCCCCATTTAACTTGACATGGAGCTGAGTTATTACATTCTGTGTAATAAATTGTATCACCCACAACTTTATAAATGAAAAATGAGTGACCATCGTTATTTATTCTTACCAAGTCACCAGCATATACATTGTAAGCGTTTTTATGTTTCGTCCAACTAACTGTAGCCACGTTACCAAATATTAAATATCCTAATTTCAATGCATAACCATGGCATTGACCGCCATACCATTTCCCGTTGTGGTAAAACTGACCACAACTACAGGAGCAAGTTCCTGCACAGTATGACCCTGAGCACTTACATTTAACAGTACCTGTACGACTATAGTCAGAAGAACTGTATTTATTCCAATACTGTCCATCTATAAATGTGTTTTGTAATTCGGCTATTTTCGAAGCAAAACTTGCTTCAGTTATTGTTGCTGCTGATACTATAGTTGTGTTGACAGCAAAAAGCGGTATCATCAGCGCTATAATCAGCATTAAACTTAAAATTCTTTTTTTCATAATTTTGTCCTTTCTTAATTAAAAATTTGTATTATTCCGGCATCATGTCGTAAAATTAGTCCTGCATCTGCAGAATCAACCTTGCCATCTTTGTTTATATCAGAAACATCAATTTGAGATTGTGCTAAATTGATGATACCGGCATCGTATCTTAAGATCAGACCTGCGTCTGCAGAATCTATCTTAGAATCTCTGTTAACATCTCCTAAAATAACTTCTTCATTGGTTGTTAAGTTGATATCGTTCTTTAGAACATAACCACTTATTTGATTCGCTCTAATAAAATAGAAATCCGAGTCTTCAAACAAAACTGTAATTTCTGTATCCTGTTCTAATATTGCACGCACTTTATTATTTGCAGTACTTCCCATTAAATCATCTGTAGATGCATTATGATAAACCGTAGTATCTGTCATCACTATGCCAGAGGCATTGATGTTATAAAACTGTTTACAATCAGGGATATTAGCAGTTGTCGTCACACTGTTTTTGGGAACATACGCTACTACAAATTTTCCTGTATACACATAAGGATATAGCACTAAATAATAATCTCCGTCTTTGCACAATATTTGAAGTTCATCATTCGCCCACGTCTCCCACACAGAATCAGAAGATGAATTTGGCAACATATATGCTGTCTGTCTGACTAGAGAATATCCATTAATTTTTTCTTTAAGTTCATAATTAGGAATACCGTACCCCAGAATACCTTCGTTACGATGTCGCTCCATTACCATATAGCCATTTTCTCCGCCTGTGTTGCCTTCAATGGTATATACATAGTTTTCATCTGCCGAAGTTACTATACCTACATGGTTAGCTCGTCCATCCGTTTCCCAATCAAAGAAGACAATATCTCCTTTTTGTGGTATATATGAATTGTCTTTCCACCGGTGATTTGATTTAAACCATTCTGTAAAGTTGTGACAATTTCCACAAGATGAAGATTTGCATATAATAGATGTTGGAATATTGGCTTGATCTGCACACCAAAGAACAAAGAAAGCACACCAATGCCCATTGGGGTTTCCATATTTTTCTCCATACTTTGTATAATATGGTATATCTGAATCTATAACGGGTGTTCCGGTTTTATTGGTTAACTCCGTATAGCCTAATTGTGTTTCAGCCACACCAACTATATCGTTTTCGTAGATACCCGTATTTTCATATGTATTCGGAAAAGAGTAATCCGTAGTATCATCATCTATTGGGGGAATGACTGTTATATCATCGAACCAGAAGTTGATATCGACATTTCCACTAATTCCAGGGACAGAACCACTACTGGTAGCCTGCCACATTGTATAACTTCCTTCATAGGTGCAATATGAATTATATTGCGCAACCCACTTGTACCAGGAGGAATTTAAAAATACATCTGATGTGAGTTTATTGTCCCACCAATTTTTATTGGCATAAATTCCAACCTTATACCCCTCTTCTTGAAGGGCATCACAGAACATCTTAGCCATTTGCCCGATAAGGTCGTTTGAACAAGTTGCAACGGTTTTATTATCTTCTAAATCAAGATAGATAGGATAATCAAGATCATATCCTTCTAGTAACCTTATCGCATGAGCCGCCTCACTTTCAGCCTCTTCAATACTGCTTGCGTAAGAATATAGGTATGCACCAAATGGAATATCTAAATCAGTGCAAGCATCCGCGTTTGTTTTCCAATAGGCATCATCGTATTGAGTTAAATTATCCCCATAACCACAGCGAATGATTGCGTAGTCTACATCCGAGCTTTTTACAGATGTCCAATCAATTACCCCTTGGTGATGACTTACATCAATACCTTTTAAAGTTGCACCTTCTATAATTTCTCCTAAATCGTTAACAAAACAATCACCTTGTTTACTCCAAGGGGGCACATTAGAGAAAAGTGATATTTGCTCATTATTAAGCAATGAGCCGTTTTCGTATCTCCAACTGTTCTCATATAATTCAGGGACCTCATCGGAAGCATTTACAGATATAGTCATTGTAGAGATAATGATTAGAAATATTAAAGATGTTAAAATAGTTTTTTTCATATATATTTCATCCCTTAAAATTGTTTTCACCACATAACAGAAATTATGTGGTGAACTCCTTACACATATATGGTTTGTGAGAATACGGACTAACAATTTAAGCAAGAGGTTTTAGACCAATTAACATCTTTTTTGTAAATTGGTCTAATCAGTGTGCCTGTTTTAGAAAATATGTAGAAATATATGAATTTTTATCCCGAAATCATTGACTAATTTTTAAAATGGTGGTATAATCATGTATAGTTTTTATATTAATCTACCACATAATTTCTGTTATGTGGTATTTTTATTTTCAGCAACGTAAAAGCCCAAGCTTTTGGATTTGCTGTCTGTGGATTTCTCCTGTTTCCATAGTGTATATTCGTGTGGTATTTACATTTGAATGACCAAGAATGTCGGCAAGCCTTACTACATCTTTTTGGATGGAGTAGTAAGTGCGTGCGAATAAATGACGGAGATTATGCGGGAATACTTTATCCTTCGATACTCCGGCACTTTCACATAGCTTTTTCATATCAGACCATATATTTGATCTATCAAGTGGTTTTCCGTTTTTGCTTACAAACACGGAGCCACTTTTTATATTGTTTTCTTTTATATAGTCTTTCAGCATTTTGCAAAGCTGCTTTGGTAAGATAACTATCCTCATTTTTCCTTTGCAGTTTATGGTCGCTTGTCCGCATTTAATTGCAGAAACCGTGATGGCTTTGAGTTCTGATACACGGATACCTGTTGAACATATAGTTTGCATAAGGTAATATAGCCTTTGATTTTTCTTTTGTTTTGCAGCAGTAAGCAGTCTTTCATATTCTGCTTTTGTTAGTTCCTTATCCTTGCTTGCAAATATTTGTCTTTGGATTTTAAGTGCTTTTACCTTTAAATCATACCACTCGTTATATACAAAGAAACTGTTAAGTGATGACAGTACAGAATTTACACTTGCCGGAGCATACTTTTCTATCAACTCTTGCTTGTATTCAAGCACAAGACTTTTGTTCAATTTTGTTTCTTTGCACCATTCCATAAATACTGTTATGTCACGAATATACTTTTCTAAGGTAGAGGAGGACTTCTCCTCGTCAATCAAATAACCTTTAAACTTTTGTATTAGTTCAGTTGTGATTTTTCTCATTTTTAATCAACTCCTTTGGTTATATTTTACCACCAACGATAAAATATATAAGAGTTGTCAATGATTTGCGTTTTATTTACATATTAAAAGGCGATTGTAATTTCGTTATCCGAAATACAATCGCCTTCATCGTGCATCTTCTTTGCCGCAAGCAATGTGTGCTTGACATAAAGCTTATTTAGTTGTTCTTTTATTTCTTTTGATTTTACACCTTGTTGAGCCATCTTGAATGCTTCAGCAACCACTGCACTTTCTATGTCGTACTTGTCACCATACATAATTCCTTCCAATGTGTACTTTGCCATTCGTGTCACCTCCTTTGGCAACACAAACAATATCACAAGAAGAAGCATAAGTCAATAAAGGAAGTCAGTATAATCTTCAAAGATATAAGTCACTACCTGAATTTAAATCATTATATTCCTTTATATAATTTTGAAAAACATTAAAGTAAAAGCCGTATCGCAAAATACGACTTTTAGAAAATAATTATACTATCTTTTGATCTGTTAGCTCCTCTATAAATGCTTTAAACTGTGGTTTGAGAGCTTTGGGAAATGTACTGGTAATTTCATCAAAGGTAAGTTGGACCTCTTTTGATGCAAAATACCATATATATAATACTAATTCTAATTTGTGCGAAGAATTTCTTCTTACTATTTTTATTATATAATTAAAAATTATTCCCAACCCTATTGGAAGTGTTATAAAATTTATGAGTAATTCATTATAAAACTCAACGCCAACAAAATTCTTTTTTTCAAAAGTATAGATCGCTATATCTTTAAAAGAATAAATGAAACTAATTTCTCTGATTATAAAAGCTAACATACAAATTAACATAATCAAAAACATACCTATTAATCTTAAGAAATACTTAGAGATATTTTTATTTAACCCTCTTCTTTTTTCACTTACATTGTCCGCCGGGGCCGAAATATACCTTTTAAAACATATATGTGGTAATATTCTTTTTGGCGCCTTTTTACCATAAATTATTTTATAAACTTGTTTTAAAATAGTAAGCGACTTCTTTTTAGCAGTATTAACAGACGGATCTAGAGCTATCTCTGGTGCTATTAATTCCGCTAACATTTTTTTGCTGCACACATCTTTATTCTTTAATGTAGTTTTAAAATTTCGCTGTCTAAACAACGCTTTTGACATAATGCTTATTGTTCTGTTATTAGGTAAGTATTCGCCTAAGAAGCATTTAGCAATCAATAAATCATAATACGATTTATGGGCAAAGTGAAAATTATCACTAGCTTCATCTCTAACCAGTATGCCACATACTCTAATATCTGTAATTAAAGCTTCCTTATTATGTATTCCACCATCCGCGAAGTCTCTTAATGATAAACCCTCTCTTATATATGAGAAAGAAGAATTCCGTTTGCTTATAGTTTCTGGGAAAATACTTATCAATTCTTCTATAGTATCTATTAGAGTCTCTTTATCTAGCGTAAGTGTAGATAATTTATGCATCTTTAAAGCAATCCCTAACATAAAATATTCTCGTTCAATTGGAGATAGAAAAGTATTAATTCTGTTTGTTGTTTTTTCTTCTTGGCGCTCATAACAGTTCAATAAGAATTCATTTATAATAGTTGCGGCAGTTAAATTTTGATATTTCTTTTCTAGTTGTCGTTGTTTCCATATTTGCGTTACTAAAAATAACTGAGAAGGTCTGCTAATCAAATCAATAAAAGATTCTGATACTTTCTTATTCAATATATTTTTAATACCATTTTTTACATCTTCTTCTGTATTTCTAATAGCATCTAATATCTGAGAATTATTTAACTTACACAAATATAATGGTTCACATTGAGGAAGCGACTTATACTCATAATTAATGCCTAAAGCACTTTTTAGTTCAACCTCATCAAAAAAGTAATTTGATCGCCCTGTAATTAATAATTTACTTTTAGGCGAAATCAGTCTCCATAAGCTTCTAAAGTGTAATTTTCTTATATTTTCATCACCAACATAATCCATCTCATCAAATCCATCAAAAATCAATAACAGTTTACCATTTCTGTTTAATATATCTAAAGCTACTGGGTCAATACTGTACTGACTTGCAAAATATGATAAAATCTCTATTGGAGTAGAATTACGGGGAGATTTGCCACGCAATTGAATAAATATTGGAATTCTCTCATGATTACTATTAATCAAATCGCTTGTTAATTTTAGCGAAGAAACTGTTTTTCCTTGCCCATAATCGCCCAAAATAGCAAGATGCTTATTGCTACCTTCATTCAACCAATTTTTAATATACTCCAACAAATCATATTGTTGTTCTTTGTTGTTTTTTGTACAGAGTAAAGGCGTGTATACATCAGACGTTGATAATGTAAAATTTTGGATGATTGGAGAATTTAACCTGCTTTCAATACTTTTAAAATACATCGAAAAATCTACAAGCGTTTTTAACATATTGTTCTTAAAAACAACTTTCACTTCACAACCATCTATATTTGCATCAATATTTTCCTTGTTAGACGGGTTACTTTTAACTGCTACTAAATATTGTAAATAATTATAATTGAATTTCTTTGTGTATTTTATAAATTCTTTTACTTCATCTTGAGTAGGTATTTCTTCCGAAACATATATAGCTACTTTCGTGTTATCAAAAGAATCAGCAATAAAACAGCTTTGTGAACTATGCCAATCTAAACTTATGTTAATTCTAACTTGTGAATTTTGAATTTTATATATCTCAGCAAACTCTTTAAACCAAGGTATATCAGATTCATACTCAAAATTTATTTCATATTCTTCCCCAACAGATTTGTGCTGTTCCAATTCCACTATTTTAGATTTGCTAAATTTAGACTTTGCCTGAAGGCAAGCATCACAAAAAAACATTTTAGTTGGTTCAAAAACGGATACGTCAAATTTATTATAAGAATCAAATCGAAATTGCCTCTTGCTTATTGCTCCATCCCAATTCATGTAATATTTTAACAAAACTCTATAAATTATAACATCAACAAAAACTACTATTAGAAATATTAGTATTTTTGATGTCATAACCGCCTTAGTATCTGAAACATAATAAGGATTAATAAT
>JAZNIJ010000180.1:0-19767 GCA_045577455.1 Eubacteriales bacterium | reverse complement strand
ATTTCTGTGCCGGGTTCAACACCGTCAGCAAGTTTGAACTGGATAGTTGCAACGAAATCGCCATCGTTAACAAGACCTGGGAGTGCAGGATACTGTTGATCTTCTCTTGCCATTGGGTAGGAAAGAAGGTCGATAAATCTGCATACATAGTTTGTGTCGTTATAAGAACAAATCTGTTCATAACGGTTAGAAGCAATTTCCATGCCCTGTACTTCCATGATGTAAGTAGGATACTTTGTCATGAAAGCGTTCATTGCGTCGCCATTTGTTGTGATAACGCCATCAACGAGGTTTTTGTCGAAGTTTACTGTGAATTCGATAGCATCAAGTTCCTGTTTTGCACCTTTGAAGGTGATAACGAGGTTAAGGATGGAGCTATCTGTTTCGTCAGCAACAACATCGAGGTCGAGGTTGTACTGAGAATCTGCAGGAGCTTCGATGGAAACATCTGGTGTTGAAGGAACATCTGGTGTTGAAGGAACATCAGGTGTGGATGGAACATCAGGTGTTGATGGAGCTTCAGGAGCTGTACCGGATGTTTCAATTTCAAATACTGCACAAGCATATGCTGCGTTCTTTACGGAGAGAACAGCAGATGTTGTTGTAACAGCTGTAGCAAGAGTAATTGTTGCAACAGGATATTTTTCATCTGTTGTATCAAATGCTACATTGATGATGGAAACTTCTGTGCCGTCAGCTGAGAAGGAATAACCGTCAGCTGCACTGGCAAGAGCCCAGCTTTCACCGGAAGTGAAGCCATAAACCTTGATTGTATCAATAGTTGTAGCTTCGCTGTAAGACAATGTGTATTCTGTCCACTTGTCTGAACCGTTTGTGTTGAAAGACAAACCGGTATTGTGAGAACCAGACTTAACACCGTCTGTGAGAACTGCAAAATCTGTTGTGCTGTCAGAACGAACTGATGTTCCGTCAGATTCAGCAGGAGCTGCAGTGATGGAGAGAGTAGCTGCAGAAGCAGTATATGTAATGCAAGTTGTTACAAACATCATAACTACTAATGCCAATGCCATTGCTCTCTTGAACATGCTTTTTTTCATAGGATGCGTCCTTTCTGTTTTATTATTTTACAAATCTCAACGGACGCCAAATACTTTTCTGCAATACTTCCCATAAGCGCTGACCGGGAATATATACGCAGTTTTTACCGTTGCAACGATGATATCGCAAAAACTGCGACGCTTCGAGCAATTCACATCCGTATAAATCTGCACCGTCATTCTATCACATAATGATAAATTTGTCAATAGGAATTTTTTTGAAAATTGGGCAATAAGACCAAAAATTCACTTTAATTTCTATTTTTTTATATAATTTTGTCTTTTATCCCGACTCAGCCATTTAATAAAATTTCAACATTTTATCTCTCGCCAAGGAATAAAAGCAAAAGCGTGGGGCAAGAATAAAAGTGCCGGCAAAAAAGGAGTAAAAAAACATGAGCATAATAAATTCAATAAAAAGAGGAGATATTTTTTACGCTGACCTTAGCCCCGTTATTGGGTCTGAACAAGGTGGGGTGCGTCCTGTACTTATTGTGCAGAATGATATTGGAAACAAATACAGTCCAACCGTTATAGCGGCCGCTATAACAAGCCAGGTTGGGAAATCGCGCCTTCCCACCCACATAGATATTCACGCAGCAAGCGGACTCTCAAAAGATTCTGTTGTTTTACTTGAACAAGTTCGCACGCTGGACAAAAAAAGGTTAAAGGAAAAGGCGGGACATCTTGACGATGCCTCCATGACAAGGGTAAACAACGCCATTGCTGTGAGCTTTGGGCTTTCGTCTGAAGAAGAATCAACAACCGCTTAAACAGCATTGCAGTTTTAACACGCTTTGAGTCTCTTTTTACTTTAAAACAAAAACCTCAAGCAAAAAATCAAGAGCATAAATTTATTTCATTTATTTTTTTATCTCAGATATCCGTTTTACGGTTTAAAAAATCCTTCGTGGCACCAAAACTTGCCACGAAGGAAAAATTAAAATCTTTTTTTCTGTTTTACAGCCAGACCGTTTTCATATTCCCCGACTTCACCCAAAGCAGCGAAGCCGTCTTTATTATACACCCTGAAAACATCATTGGCAGACGCCCCCCTTGCAGGGCTGTTATTATCCAGCTTGGAAAGGTAAATTTCGCATCCGTTAAAGAAAAGGCGTTCATAGAACTCGGGAAAACTTAGCTTTGGATACATATAGAACACATCCTCAGTCTGAATTACCCCATTTGGCGGAACATTTCCACCTTTCAACACTTCCAACTCTACACCGTTTTCCAAAGAAAACATAGGTTTAAAGCTATAGCAAAAAGGGATTTCGCAAGTGTGGGTTTTAAACTCACCGTTTTCGCATATTTTTTCCGCATTAACCAACACTTCTTTATCTGTTTTTGGGGAACTTTCGTCAACCGTTACAGCCCCTACGGCACTTCTGCAAAGCGCACTCATTGTTGCGCCGCATCCGAGGGCGTTCCCAATATCTTCAACAAGGGTTCTGATATAAGTTCCCCTTGAGCAAAGAACGGAAAGCTGTATTTCGTCGCCGGATTTTTCCGCGCAAAGACGGTAAACGGTAATCTCTCTGCCCTTTCGCTCCACCTCTATTCCCTGCCTTGCAAGGTCAACAAGTTTTCTTCCACCGACCTTTAAAGCAGAATACATCGGGGGAACTTGAATTATTTTTCCAACAAAATTTGGCAAAACAGAGATAACATCATCTATATCGGGCAATTCCCCATCATATTTACTTATTATCTCTCCCGTGATATCGCCTGTGTTAGTTGTAACGCCAAGACGCATTTTCGCAACATACAGTTTATCATGGTCTGTGAGATACTCCGACGCCTTCACAGCCGTTCCCACCATAACAGGAAGTACGCCTGTTGCAAGTGGGTCTAAAGTGCCGCAATGCCCTGCGGTTTTAACACCCAGGGCACGTTTAACGGCAGTCACAACGCCCTGAGAGGTTATTCCCTCGGGCTTTATCACATTAACTATACAATTATTCATCATCGTTTTCCCAGTTGTGCCAAACATTCTGAACATCATCGTTTTCTTCCAACGCATCAAGGAGTCTGTTCATTTTAATTGCTTGTTCAGCATCAAGGGTAACATAGTTTGAAGGCACTTTTTCAACCTCTGCGGAAACAATTTTATATCCTGCGCCTTCAAGCCCTTCTTTAACGGAATAAACATCCGAAGGAGCAGTATAAATTTCAAAGATTTCGCCTTCGTTGCTAAGATCATCTGCGCCTGTTTCAATTGCATCTTCCATGAGCTTTTCTTCGTCAACGCCATCGGATTCAACAACGATAATTCCCTTATCAGTGAAAAGATAAGAAACGCATCCTGTCTGACCCATATTTCCGCCAAATTTGTCAAAGTAATGGCGAACCTCTGCGGCTGTTCTGTTTCTGTTATCAGTCATTGTTTCAACGATAACTGCAACGCCGCCAATACCGTAACCTTCATATACTATGGTTTCGTAATCAACTGCATCTGCGCCCGATGCCTTTTTGATAACTCTTTCAATGTTATCGTTAGGCACGTTGTTGCTTTTCGCCTTTGCAATAAGGTCGCGGAGCTTTGCATTTGTTGCAGGGTCTGCACCGCCCTCTTTAACCGCAACAGCCATTTCTTTTCCGATTTTTGTAAAGATCTTTGCTCTTTGGGCATCGGTCTTTTCTTTTTTATGCATTATATTTTTCCATTTGGAATGTCCTGACATAATTACCTCCGAATTCGTGTTTTACCGTCCATCAATCTCTGTGATGAGAGCGTTTTTAATTTGCAAACTAAATTTCTTCAGTTCTTCTCATGCCCAAAAGATCAAGGCATTTTCCAAGTACGTCAACCGCCGCTTTAGCTATTGAGACTCTGAACGCGGCAACATTTTCCTCTGCTCCGATTATTCTGCAATTATGATAAAAGCTATTAAACAATGCGCAAAATTCCAAAGCATATCTTGAAATAACAGATGGCTCATACTCGTCAAGTGCCTGAAGAACCTTTGTCGGGAATGTGAGGAGCTTTTTAATTACCTCTATTTCCTCTGAGCATGGCTCATAATCACCAAAATTATTGCAATCAACTGTGCTTTTTCTCAATATGGAAGAAGCTCTCGCATATGTATACTGAACATATGGACCTGCATTACCCTCAAAGCTGAGAGCTGTTTCCCAAGAAAAGTCTGTATCCTTTATACGGCTTCCGGACAACGCCCAGAAAACAATTGCACCAACGCCAACAGCTTCTGCAACCTTGCGTTTATCCTTAAGTCCGCTGTTCTTTTCATCAATTATTTTCTCTGCCTTTTCAATTGCATCATCGAAAAGGTCATCAAGAAGTATAATATTACCTGTTCTTGAAGCCAACTTTTCACCGCCCATGCTCATTGTTCCGTATGGAACATGAACAAGGTCTTTTGCCCATTCCTTGCCCATCAATTCAAGAACTTTGAAATACTGTGCAAAATGCAAGCTCTGTCCTGCGGATGTTACATATAGGCATTTATGGAAATCATATTCGCCCTTACGCCATATAGCGGCAGTTATATCACGGGTTGCATACAATGTTGCGCCATCACGCTTTAAAATAAGTGCAGGCGGCATATTATATTCATCAAGACGAACTATAGAGGCACCGTCATCAACAGTAAGCAAGCCACTTTGCCTTAATTCTTCAACAACTGCATCCATTTTATCGTTGAAGAAGCTCTCACCATTCCACGATTCAAACTCAACTCCCAAAAGGTCGTATGTCTTCTGGTATTCTTTCAAGCTGATTTCCTTGAAATACTGCCAGATTTCCATATATTCATCGTATTTTTCTTCTAACTTTGCAAATGCTTTTCTTGCTTCGTCATTGAGAGAATCGTCGTTTTCTGCTTCGTTACAAAATCTGACATAAAGGTCCGCAAGCTCGCTGACACCACGTTCTTCAATTTTTTCTTTGCTTCCCCATTTTTTATATGCAACGATGAGCTTTCCAAACTGAGTGCCCCAATCTCCCAAATGGTTTATACCAACAACATCAAATCCGCAAAACTGATGAATGCGTTTAAGGGAGTTTCCTATTACTGTTGTTCCAAGATGCCCAACATGAAAACGCTTTGCAATATTTGGAGAAGAAAAGTCCAGACAAACGGTTTTTCCTGCTCCAACATCGCTCTTTCCGTAGTTTTCATTATTAACAATTGCAGAAAGGGCAGATTTATAATATGATTTATTAACAAAAAAGTTGAGATATCCTTTCAATGCTTCCGCTTTTGATATCATTTCATTTTCAGAAAAGAGAGAAACAAGCTCCTCTGCAATCATTACAGGGGATTTTCTCAATACTGCTGAAAACTTAAAGCAAGGGAGCGCTATATCACCCATGGTGCTATCTGTGGGAGTTGAAAACAACTTTGAAACCTCAACACCTGCCACACCTTTTTCTTCAAGATATGCTTCAACCTTTTCGGCTATAAACTGTTTAATTTTTTGCATTTCAAACGACTCCTTTAAAAATGCTTCCTTTATTTTTATAAGCAAAACACTTTTCAAATCCGATACAGATATTTTCCGCAAACCGTGTTTTGCTTTGTTTTATCCACCGAGGTTTCAAAAACAAGGGCTGTCGCAAGAGGGTCTGTTTTTGCAACAGTCCTTTCGCAACAGCCCCATTGGTTACGCCGCAGCGAGAACCGAAATGAAAAAATCGGTTAACGTTTGCTGAACTGGGAAGCTTTACGAGCTTTCTTCAAGCCGTACTTCTTTCTTTCCTTCATGCGAGGGTCACGAGTGAGAAGTCCTGCTTTTTTAAGAGCGGGTTTCAATTCGATATTGAACTGAAGCAATGCTCTTGCAACGCCATGTCTTACAGCGCCTGCCTGACCTGAAACACCGCCGCCGATTACGGAAACTTCTACATCGAACTTGCCTTCTGTTGCAGTTGCAGCAAATGGCTGACGAACGATGAGCTTCAAGGTTTCAAGACCAAAATAATCGTCAATATCTCTCTTGTTAAGAGTTATAGCGCCTGTACCTGGGTAAAGACGAACTCTTGCAACAGACTTCTTTCTTCTGCCTGTGCCGTAGAAATAAGGTTTTTTAGGTGTATACATTTGTCAATTCCTCCTTATTTAACTTCGATAGCTTCGGGCTTTTGTGCCTGTTGCTTATGTTCTGCGTTCTTGAAAACATGCAATCTTGTGAGACTTGCAGCACCGATTTTGTTCTTTGGAAGCATACCCTTAACTGCGAGCATAACTGCCATTTCAGGTCTGGTGCTCATAATCTGACGATATTTAACGGATTTGAGACCGCCAACATAACCGGAGTGATGATAATACATTTTCTGTTCGAGTTTCTTACCTGTGAGAACGATTTCGCTTGCATTGATAATAACAACGCAATCACCGCAATCTACATGAGGTGTATACTCAGGACGGTGTTTACCGTTGAGCAAAGTTGCAGCAAGAGCAGCTACCTTACCAAGGGTTTTTCCGCTTGCATCAATAAGATACCACTTACGCTCAACGTCTTCTTTTTTGAGCATAAAAGTGGATGTAACACTTTTTTGCGACATTGTGGACATAATAAATATCCCCTTCCGTATTTTGATTTATTTATTTTTTTAAAAAACTGCATAATACGCCCTTCAAGGCGTGCTTACCCATTATACTCTTTTTTTCTCATTTGTCAAGTACTTTTTTCAACTTTTTTTAAAAATGCGGGTTTTTCTTCGTTTTTCTCGTTTTTTGGAGTTTTTTGAAAGATATGCTATTGATTTTTCTTTGCCTTTATGGTAATATCTAAAGCACGGTTAATTTGATTTCACCCAAGGGACTATTTAAAGGAATTATTATATATGAAGCATTTCAAATCCATACAGCCGCTTCTCAGCTATACAAGGCGCGCGGTTGATACATACAATATGATTTTACCAAACGAAAAAATCGCCGTTGGAGTTTCAGGTGGAAAAGACAGCATGGCTTTGCTATGCGCCCTGAAAGGGCTTTCTATTTTTCATCCGAGCAACTTTTCTCTCGTTGCCATAACCCTGGATATGGGTTTTCCAAATTCAGATTTATCTCCCATATCCGATCTTTGCGATCAGATTGAAGTTCCGCTTCACATAATCAAAACCGATATATACGATATTGTTTTTAAATACAGGAACGAAAAATGCCCTTGTTCGCTCTGCGCAAAGCTCCGCAGAGGCGCACTGCACGATGCGGCAATTGCACTTGGTAGCCGAAAGCTGGCTTTGGGGCATCATTTTGACGATGTTGTTGAAACCTTTATGATGAATCTTTTCAACGAAGGTCGCATCGGTTGTTTCTCACCCGTTACATACCTTGACCGCAAGGATATTACTCTTATCAGACCTTTTATCTATCTCCCGGAAAAAATGATAAGCGGTTTTATAAATAAGGAAAACATAACAATAACAGAAAAAGTTTGTCCCGAGGACGGAAACACCGACAGAGAAAAAACCAAACTTCTCCTTCATTCCCTTGAAAAAGATGACAGAGGATTAAAGCAACGCATTTTCGGAGCGATTGAACGAGGGGAAATAGACGGATGGCATATTTAGTACCCCGACATTAGCAAGGGCGAAGAAATAAATTAAGCCACCAGAGCTATATGCAAAATAAACCTCAAGAAGCGTATTTATTTATCGTGGGATACATTATTAAAAATGACCAAACGAAGCACAAACAAGGTAAAAAAGACTAAAAGCAGTATTAGTTCATTGCAATCCATAAAAATACATACGCACTATCAAGGACTTTAGGGAAATTCATTTCAAATTTTCCTTTACAGTTCTGCAAGAGGCAACCAGCATAGCCCTTAAAGATGTACATTTTGAGGAAAGTGATTTATATGTCTGCTCGTCAATATATTTTGTTCTATACAAAAGTTCCAGCCAGTATCCCGTCTCACTTGCTTCTTTTAAGGCAATTTCAAGTTTGGAAACAAAGTCCCTCTTTCCTTGTGCATACTGAGCCTCATGTATATTAGCTCCTATGCTTGTACCGCTCCTGCCAATCTGATTAGATATAATAGATTCTTTAGTTGATTTCAAACGCTTCACCAATTCAATGATGTCTATAGAAAATTCAATAGAGAGTTCTCTGAGTTTTGATTCTGACACAATTTATACCTCATTTTATATATTATTTCAAAAAAGTGTTGCCTTATAAATGAAACGATAAGTGATGCAGCTACGCTGTGATAGGTGATGCGATGCGTTCCGTACACGCACCGAAGGTGTGTATCACGGGCAAAGCCCTCATCACGCATAAAATGCGCATCTCGTTCCGAAGGAACGCATCACTCAAAAAAACTACATTTGTCTTTCGGACAAATGTAGTTTTTTTGCTGGAGCTGATGACGAGATTCGAACTCGTGACCTCATCCTTACCAAGGATGTGCGCTACCACCTGTGCCACATCAGCATTTATTATTCAATTTAAAAAGGGTTTTTAAAGCATAAAGCGGACTTTATCAAAAGTCCACTTTATGTCTTATGGAGCGGATTACGGGGCTCGAACCCGCCACCTCGACCTTGGCAAGGTCGCGCTCTACCAAATGAGCTAAATCCGCAGGTGGTGCCTCCGGTCGGAATTGAACCAACGACACGAGGATTTTCAGTCCTCTGCTCTACCAACTGAGCTACAGAGGCGTATCTAAACCCTTTGCGAAGCTGTTACCGAAAGCGTTTAGAAATTGGCGATCCGGACGGGACTCGAACCCGTGACCTCTAGCGTGACAGGCTAGCGTTCTAACCAACTGAACTACCGGACCATTTTGCTTTGCCGCAGCGGCTACTCTCAACCGCGCAAGAAGGATTATATCACAAACATTTTCATTTTGCAATACCTTTTTTGAAAAAAAATTCAGTTCTAACAAATTGTCAAAATCAGACTTTATCGATGCTTGATTTTTGTGCATATTTAACAAGAAAATTCTTTTTTAAGACAAATCTATCCGTTTTTTTAAAAAAATCTCCCTTATTTCAAAAAAAGATTTACGGAAAACCCAGATTTCTTTGATGTCCGAGTTTTCCGTTTTATTTGCAAATTATCAAGCCATCATTTCATTGCTCTCTTTGTTTATCAGTCTAAAACTATTTCTCTTTTCTTTTCCGCAGATTCATAAAGTGCATCAAGAAGTCTTGCGCTTTCAAGAATGTTATCGATGTGTATTCTGTTATGCTCACCTGTTTTAAGCGCCTCAAAAAACGCTCTGTCTTCTTCCGTATGCTGAACGCAAATCTCATATTCGGGAGCAATTGTCTGCAATTTGCCTTCTTCGTCCTGGGTATAGAAAACAAATTTTCCGCCATAATCAAGTCTTGCTCCGCCCTTATCCCCCAAAAAGTCGATAAACATATCTCTTGCATCGATATTCTGAGCCCAAGCACCGTTAAACGAAATTGATGCCTTATCTGTTCTTATATGACCTGTTATAAAATCGTCAACATCGTTAACGCCGTTAAGGTCTTTTGTATCCTCTGCCCACATACTATGATAAGAATATTTGCTCATATCCTTTGCCATTTCGCAATAAGCATCGCAAGTTACCGTTTTGAGCTTTGCTCCTCCAAGAACATAAAGCACCAAATCAAGAAAATGTATACCCCAATCTATAAGAACACCGCCACCACTTTCTGCTTTATTTGTGAACGAACCGCCCAACCCCGGAATGGAACGATAAGAACGGAAAGAGCAATAAACATGATATATCTTTCCAAATTTTCCATCTCTTACCATTTGTTCAAGCATTTCAACGGATGTGTTATATCTGTTGCAAACACCGATGCAAAGGAGTTTATTCTGTTTTTTTGCTTCATCCGCCATTTCCTTGGAGAGCTTGTAATTAACAGTTATGGGCTTTTCGCAAAATACGTGCTTTCCCGCTTTCAAAGCATCCATAGTTACTGTATAGTGAGCATAGTTTGGAGTGAGAACAAAAACCGCTTCCACTTCATTATCTGAAAGAGCAATTTTATAATCGGTTATCACCTGATCAACCATATCAGGGTAGGTGTTTTTCATTTCCTCTGCTTTTTCAACCAAAAGGTCGCAAGCATACTTAACATAAACATTTCCCAATGTTGCAAAAGCAGGAAAATGAGACCCTTTTGCTATTCTGCCACAGCCAATGACCGCTATTACCGTTTTATCCATTGTTATTTCCTCTTTTGTTATTTTCATTTTGTCCGTGGTCATTCTATCATAATATTTTTTCAATGTCAATATTTTTCCAACTTTAAACTCTTTTTTTCACCCTTTATTTCCCAATTGCATAAACTGTTACAAAACTACAGAAAGAGGTGCTGACATGAGAGGACCAAAACGAATTTCAGGCATTGCAATTTTTGCCTTTGGGGCAGGATTATTTCTTTCTTCTTTGCTTCCCTCTCTCGCCCTCGTCTGTATTGTTTCTATTTTGCTGATGGCATCAGGAGCATTATTGCTCGGAAGATAACATCACGAAAGGAGTACATTTTGAAACTGTATGTAATTCGCCCACCTGCTTTCCTCGTTCCAATTTTAAGAAAGCTGTTTTTGAAACAGTAAACTTTTAAAAATATAAAACATTAACAAAGCAAAAAGGAAAGGCATCGAATGTTTTTTTACATTGGCACCTTTCCTTTTTTCTTAACTTGTTTTTTCTCAACTCAAGTTTCGATAAAACTCGTTTTTTGCTTAACTTTGATTTATTTTTACTTAACTTATTTTTCTATTTTTACAGGTTAAAGCAAATTATTTTCTCTTTTCATTCTTCTGTATGCACCTAATGCAACCAAAACTGCTGCCGCGCCTATCATGCAGAAGAACACAACACCACTCACATCTCCTGTTTGTGGAATATCTTCCATAAGTCCCTTATCGGAAAGAACTATTTCAACATAAGCATCGTTTGACAAGGTTGTTTTTTCCAAATCTATACCATACAGCTTAACCTCATCACCAACAGAAATGTTGCTTCCGTTCAATGTTTTGCCACCGTCTGCAAACTCTGTTGTTTTAGGGAATGCAATAACAAATCCATTTTCGGGAATTTCAACATCCTTGTTTTCATAATCGGGGGAATAGATTTTTTCAATCTCATAAACTGTGCTGTTTCTCCATGCTCTGTATTTTTCAAGCGCATTATGCAACCTTGTGGCAGCATCGGCGGAGCTATTGGGAACAACGCCATCCTCACTGTTTACAGGGTCATTGCTCACTATTGGAGCATCATTATTTTCTGCCGAAGCATCATTGATTTCTATTGAAGCATCTTCAGATGGTGTTTCAATTGAAATATTATCCTCGCTTATTGTTCCGTTTTCGTCAAAAGATACATCCTCGGAGGTTATTTCTGTTGAAGTGTTGTCGTTATTCGTTTTTGGAACTACGGTAACAACATAGAAATCGTTAAAACCGTGGCTCGTATTAAGCTCATCCTTTAAAATAGAAGTGCCAAAATCGGGGGTGTAAATCACAGTGTCTGATACATCTGCCTCGGTATTGATTGCCGAGATATCAATTTTGAAATTCGTTGCCGCATTAGCACTCACTCCGAAGCATACGAGCAACATTATTGCCATAAAAATAATTTTTTTCATCTTTCTTTTCTCCTGATTTGATTAACCGTTTTTGGATGATTTTCTCTTAAATTGGTTAACGGTAATACAGCAAAAACTTTAAAAGTTAACCGTTTGCAAATCCCAATCGTTTAAAATTTAAAATACATCAATCCAAAAATTCGGCTCGATATATTGTTTTTCATCTCTTTCCCTTTTATTCTGCCAAAAAATAATAATAATTTTTTTTAAAAACCTCTTTATTATTTAACAAATGTAGTGTATAATACTATAATGTAGGATAATATGTAAAGGGGGTAGTTTATTTTATGCAGATTAAGGATTGTGAAATTTCAAAGCTGGAGTCCCTCTCAAAATATTCCTCCATGAAAACAGGGGGAATTGCAAAAAAGATAATTTTTCCATTAACCGTGGATGGGTTCAAAGAGGCACTCTGCGCAGATGATTGCCTTGTATTTGGAAATTGTTCCAATGTACTTTTTCCCGACGAGGGTTTAAATAAAACAATTATACTGACAACAAAACTTAAAAACATCAGCTTTACCGAAAACGAAGAATATACATATGTAAAAGCGGAAGCAGGCGCTCCCTTGACGGGTGTTGCCGTAGCAGCTTCAGAGCGTTCACTCACGGGGCTTGAATTCGCATACGGAATTCCCGGTAGCGTTGGCGGTGGCGTATATATGAATGCAGGTGCTTATAATGGAGAAATCAAGGATGTTTTCCATAGCTGCATATGTTCAGACAGAAAGGGAAATATCACCGAGTTATACAATAAAGATATGGATTTTTCATACAGGCACAGCATTTTGGAAAACTCTGAACTTGTTTTGCTCAGCGCAACCTTTAAGCTGAAAAAAGGGGACATTAACGAAATCAGAGGCAAAATGAAAGACCTTATGGAAAGAAGAATAACAAAACAACCCTTAGACCGTCCCAGCTGTGGCAGTTTTTTCAAGCGCCCCAAGGATAACTATGCAAGCGCGCTTGTTGACCAATGCGGACTAAAGGGCTTTACCGTTGGCGGTGCGCAGGTTTCCGAAAAGCACGCAGGTTTTGTTATTAACGCAGGCAACGCAACAACGGCAGATATTCTTGAACTTGCAAGGCAGGTTACGGAAATTGTGAAAGAAAAATGTGGTGTAACTCTTGAAAGAGAAGTACGGGTTATAACGGAATAATTTCACAAAATCCATACAACGAAACAAATATTACGGATTTCAAAATATACGGAGTTAAAATGTCATTTTCAACCGATGTAAAAGACTTTATGACAGGGGCATATCAAAATCTAAGAGATTGCTGTAAGGAATCGTTTGACCTCGGCGCAGATGGCAAAATTGCCCCCCTCATTTGCAAGCAATGCCTTGCATACTATTTATCAGGTGTTTTCTATTCTTACGGCACCATGGTAGACCCTGCAAAAGGGTATCAGCTCTTTATTTATCCACCCGAAGAATCAAAAGAATTTATATATTCCCTTCTTGAAGATTGTCTTACCCCAAGCAGGGGAAAAAGCAAGGGAAAAGAATGTTTTTATTACAAAAACAAAGACGGAGTTGGCGGATTTCTTGCACTTTGCAGAGCATCTCCCTATGCCCTCAAAGTGTTTGAAGAAGGGATAGAAAGAGTTGAAAAAGCAAGGTTGCAAAGATTTTGCAACGCAGAAGTTGCTAATATGGACAGAGCGTCCACAGCTGCCGCAGAACAGCTTTCAGCAATTGCTTATCTTAAAAAAACGGGTGCATATAACAACATAAAAGACGAATACAAGGAAGCGGCAGAGCTAAGAGAAGCGTATCCCGAAACAGGACTTGCGGAGCTTTCTCGTCTTTCACCAAAGGCAATAAGCAAATCAGGGCTTAACTACAGATTCAAACGAATTATTGAAATGGCAAAAGAGCTTAAAAACGAGCTTGAACCCGAAGAAGAACAGCAATAAAAGAGAAAAATGCCGCAAGCATCAATCGGGAAACAACCGTTTCCACAACTGATTTAAAGTTAGTTTAATATTTTAAAGCATAATACCGGAGGAAAGCATGACAGCATTGCGTGTTTATACAGAATATTCCATGCTTTATGGGGAATGTCGCATTTCCCATCTTGCAAAACGCGCATCCGAGCTTTCATACACATCCGTTGCCAAAACAGACGTTAGCACACTTGCCGGTTCTTTGGAATTTTCCGAATATGCAAAAAAAGAAAATATAAATCCCATTATTGGTTTTGAAGGCGAAACATACATTAAAGGTGAAAAAATCACCCTTTTATTCCTTGCAAAAAACAATTATGGGCTTGCTTCTTTGAATGTGCTTTCTTCGTTTTCCATGACGGAAGGAACAATTCCTTTTGAAGCCATTGGCAAATATTCAAAAGGGGTAGTTGGCATAATTTTAAATCTTGATATCATAAACGATTATATTGTTCAGTCAGTGCTTTCTGCCTTTAAAGAATGTTTACAGGATTTTTATATAGGGCTTGAACGATGCCCCGACGAATCCACCGAAAAAACAGAAAAGTTATACAGCATAGGTATAAAAAATTCCGTTAAATGCGTTATTGCAAACCCTGTATTTATGACGGAAGAAAAGGGGGCAGAAACCCTTTCCCTGCTATATTTCATCCAAAACGGTGCAAACAGCGAAGCATCAGTCAACAACTTTTATTATCTTCACCATCCTTCCGAAACAAAGGGTTTATTTGCCCATCTCCCCGATGTCTGGGAAACGACCGAAGAAGTTGGCAGGATGTGCAAAGCGGAATTTGAAACAGGGAAATTCAATCTCCCCACTTTTCCAACGGAAAATGCCGACTCTCTTTTAAAGGAAAAGGCATTTTTGGGGCTTGAAACCATATTGGAAGCAGTAACAAACTCAAAACCATCTTTGGCTAATGGAGAAACGGCAAATTCCCTCCATTTAAAATATGTTTCCCGACTTGAAAACGAGCTGGAAACAATATCACAAATGGGATTTTCCGATTATTTTCTTATAACAGCAGATTTTGTTTCATACGCAAAGTCAAAAAACATTCCTGTTGGCCCTGGCAGAGGGTCGGGCGTTGGAAGTCTTGTCGCTTTCTGCCTTGGGATAACCTCCGTTGACCCTGTGGAAAACAATTTGATCTTTGAGCGATTCTTAAACCCCGAAAGAGTTTCCATGCCTGATTTTGACATTGACTTAGGTGACGAAAGGCGAAACGAGGTTATTGATTATTTAAAGCAAAAATACGGTAAAAAATTTGTATACGGAATTGCAAACTATTCTGAATTTGCTTTCAGACAATGTATAAGAGATGTGGGAAAATACCTTAAAAAAGATGTTTCCCATATAATAAAGGAAATTCCCGATAAAATAGGTATTACGGTTGACGAAGCGTTGAAACAAAGCGAGGGGCTCAGAAAAATAACGGAATTAGGTGAAAGTAACCGAAATGTATTGCGACTTTGCAAGCTCCTTGAAGGCAGACCACGGGCATTTTCTCCCCATCCATCGGGGATAGCTCTCACACCTAAACCGACAGTTTCATTTTCCCCTATTATGAATTGGGAAAACACCAATATAACCCAATATTCAATGAACACACTCAGCAAATTGGGAATTTTAAAAATTGACCTTCTTGGAATAAAGTTCCTGACGGTTATAAATAAAACGAAGGAATATATAAAATCAAAAATAACAGACGGATACCCTTTGACAGAATCTTTTCCACCATCAGACCCCGAAGTATTTCAAATGCTCTCAAACGGAGACAGCGCAGGAGTTTTTCAGCTTGAGGGGTTTGGAATGAGAGAGCTGTTAAAAAAACTGAAGCCACAAAACATAGCCGAGCTTACAGCAGTTATTTCTCTTTACAGACCGGGACCCATGGCGTTTATTGACGATTATATAAACGGAAAGAATTTTCCCGAAAAGGTAGTATACCCTATAGAGGAAACAAAAAACGCTCTTGAAGAAACATACGGTTGCCCGATTTATCAGGAACAGATTATGCAAATCTGCAAGGATGTTGCAGGGTTTTCTCTTGGTCAGGCAGATTTAATAAGAAGAGCTATGGCGAAAAAAGACATATCCCAAATGGAAAAAGAACGAAGCACCTTTATTTCGGGATGCGCCAAAAAAGGAATATCCGAAAACGATGCGTCGAAACTCTTTGAAAAAATTTGTGGTTTTTCCAAATACGCTTTCAACAAAAGCCACGGAGTTGCATACGCTTTACTTGCTTATGAAACCGCATATCTCAAATGCAAATACCCAAAGGAATATTTTGCTTCTCGGCTTGACAGCGTTGCAGGTCAGCTTATAAAAATCGGAGAATACGATGGAGAGCTGAGAAAATTTGGCACAAGAATACTCCCCCCTTGCGTAAACACATCTGATGTTGTTTTCACTCCAAAAGAAAACGGGGTTGAATATTCCCTCTCAGCCATAAAAGGTGTTGGAGATGGGGGTGCAAAAATGATAGTTGATGAAAGGCAAAAAAACGGTATTTTTAAAGATGCCGATGACTTTCTTTCAAGGGTTGGATGCGCCATGGGTTCAAATGCCGCAGCAGCCCTTGCAAAATCAGGCGCGCTTGATGTTTTTGGCGAAACCCGTTCAACAATGGTGAACCTTTGCAACGATAATTTATCTCTTGGGATAACTCAAAGGAAAAACGATAACCAATTTTCACTTTTTTCAGATGACGATGTGATAAAATATCAAAGAAGACCTGAAAAAGAATATGAGGAAACGACACTCAGATTATTTGAAAAAGAATACACAGGCGTTTCCTTCGGAAACGAAGAAAAGCACTATGTTTTATATATAAAAATTACTTCAAGGAATGAAACATTCTTACCTATTGCAACCAATCTTCTCTGCAAAAACGGTGGAAATGACGAGGTAAGAATTTACTACGAAAATTCCGGAAAGACCCTTCGGCTTAAAAATGCATCTTTTGTTCCATCTATGCAGACCATCGAGGAGCTGGAACAGATATTGGGCGAAGGGAACATAAAGCTAACAGCTTTGGAAAGGAAAATGCAATGAACACAGAAAAGGATATTTTCCCAAACGCAACTCCTAATGGCGATGAGGGAAGAACAAACAGCAATGCCGGCGAACGCGCTCAAAGGATGAACGAATCCCAGACCTCATCCGAACAAGGTCTTGATATCGCCTTTAACAGCTCTGAAAAAGCCACAAGTGAGGGTGAAAACCATCCAGCCGACATCTATGCAAAAGCCACACGTGAGGGTGAAAACCATTCCGTAGCTGAGGAAACCGCAAACAACGGTGAAAACTCTCCCGAAGATGGTTCACAAAAACAGCAAGCCAAAACAGCAGGCGACACTATGGCATTAGAGAAAAAAAGCAACTCGGTGGGAAAACAAAAAAAGACAATTTCACCAAACACAAGAAAAAAAATATTGAAGGGAACATTGGCTTACCCTCTTGAAATTGCTCTTTTTATATTATACAAAATAGGAACATACATCCTAAACATTTTCCTCACGATTCTTATGGTCGGTATTGTTACGGGAGTTGCTGTAACTGCGGCTCTTCTGATGTATATAAACGAATATGTTGATGCAGAGTATACAGGGCTTGACAATCTCCAATTCTCAAGCAGTCTTTCCACTTCAATATATTATATCGACCAATACGGAAACGAAATTGAACTTGAAGGCGACAGACTTCACGGAGGAGAAAACCGACTTTGGGCATCCTATGCGGAAATGCAGGAATCTCCTTACTTGATAAGTGCCTTTGTTGCCGTTGAGGACAAACGCTTTTTTGAGCATAACGGTGTTGACATAAGAAGAACGGGTAACGCCATAATTAACTTTATCTCCCCATCGGGTGATAATTCGGGTGGGTCTACCATAACTCAACAGCTCATCAAAAACACATCGGGCGATGACGAGCATACCGTTGAAAGAAAGGTTCAAGAAATTCTGAGAGCTCTCAATGTTGAGAAAAAATATTCCAAGCCGGAGATAATGGAAATGTATCTCAACACCATTTATCTTTCTCAAAGAACAAACGGTGTTAAAGCGGCAGCACAGGAATATTTTGGAAAAGAGCTGAAAGACCTCACACTTGTTGAATGTGCGGCGCTCGCATCCATTCCAAAATCTCCAACAAAATACGACCCTTTAAGAAACCCGGGACATAACAGAGACAGAAGAAACCTTGTTCTTAAGCTGATGTGCGAACAAGGAATAATTTCAGACGAACAATATACCGAAGCTATTGACACACCGCTCGTATTAAAATCTTCCACAGACGAAGATTATGAGGAAACAATACACTCATACTATATCGATGCTGTTATGGATGCCGTTGTTGCAGACCTTATGGAAGAATATGATTATGATAAGGTTACTGCAACAAGAATGTTATTTTCAGGTGGGCTTCAAATTGTTACAACATTGAATCCCGATGTTCAGGATTCCCTCGAAACCGTTTTTGAAGACACAACAAACAAGTATTTATTCCTCAAAGATGAAACTGCAGAAGAAGTTGGCGGTGTACGCCCACAGGCAGCTATGGTTATTATGGACCCATCCAACGGAAATGTATTGGGGCTTGTTGGAGGCAGAGGCGAAAAGAAAGAAAGCAGGGGCTTCAACAGAGCAACACAGAGCTTCAGGCAATGCGGGTCTTCCATAAAACCTCTTACTGTTTATTCTCTTGCTCTTGAAATGGGGCTTATTTCGGGTGGTTCGTCTCTTGACGATATTCCAACCATGAAGCTGGAAAAGAACTATTGGCCCGGCAACACTCCATCGGGATTTTCGGGACTTGTTTCCATCAACTATGCTGTAAAAAAATCGTTGAACACTATCCCTGTATACCTTGTTAACCAAATGACACCTGAGGTTTGTTTTGATTTTCTCACCGAAACACTTGGGTTTACAAGCCCAATTGCCAAAGTTGAAACATCAACAGGAACATTTTCGGATATTGCCGTTTCACCTTTAGCTTTGGGGAGCTTTACCTATGGTGTTACAACTTTGGAAATGTGTAGCGGATATTGTATGTTTGCAAACGGAGGACATTCATACACTCCTCGATTCTACACAGAAGTGAGAAACAGCAGAGGCGATATAATTCTTTCAGACAAAACAGACCGTGTTAAAACAGCAATTTCCGAGCAGACCGCATTTGTTATGACAAAGATTATGCAAAATGTTATTTCTTCATCCGGTACTGGTTCAAGAGTTTCTCTTGACAACAAATTTGGCGTTGAAGTTGCCGCCAAAACCGGTTCAACCAACGATGACCGAGACAGATATTTCGTTGCATACACCCCTGAATATGTTGGTGCTTGCTGGTTTGGATATGACAACAACAAGGCATTAACAAGCTACTCAGTTAACCCCGCCTTATCCCTTTGGGATAACACCATGCTTCAGATTTACGAAAAACTCGAAGAAAAAGGTGTTAATTATAAAAAGAAATTTGACACTCCATCGGGAGTTGTTAAAGTTAAATACTGCACAGTTTCAGGAAAGTTAGCTTCTCAGAATTGTGAAAAAGACCTTTATTGCGATATCAACGGAGGCACTTGCGTTGAAGAAGGATATTTCACTTTAGGAACACAGCCAACAGAAACTTGCGACCGCCATATTCTTGTTGATTGGTGCGTTGACAGCAAAGCTATCTGCTTTGACGGATGCACCTGCACAAATATAAAACAAGTTGCTTTAAGACAAAATTTCAGAGCATTTGAATCTTATGTATCAGTTAAGGACACCCAATATCTCTACTACCCAATTCCAGCAGATTATATTTTCCCAACCTCGGATTCTGTTCCATTCTATGCAAATCTGCCCGAATATGAGGGTGTTGAATATTTTGGGTTAAGCTCGTCAATAAAAAAACCGTACAACAGAATTTGCTTAGAGCATTATCACCCCGAAGAAAACCCCGATGAAAACCCCGATGAAACCCCTATTTTACCCGAATAACGAAACAAAACACTTCATTCGGGCAGGCAATCTGCCCGAATGAAGCCACTTAAAACCACAACATATTACGGAGATTGATCCATAATGATTTCAACCCCAAATCAAAAAGAAGCACTTGCCGAAAACGGCAACGCAAATAAAACCGAATATGAAATTGTTGAAAGCCCCATAAATGAAAAGGTTATACTTAAGGAACATAAAAACGG
>JAZNIJ010000179.1:0-6344 GCA_045577455.1 Eubacteriales bacterium | reverse complement strand
AAAAAAACGATGAGAATTATTTTCAAAATCTTTTTAATCAAATGACAAATTATAAGCACCTTATATAATCATATCCATTAATATCATATATTTATCTTGTGAGTTTATTCACAAAAAACGTTTTTATATAATTTATTGGCTTTATTTGTTTCTAACTTTTCCCTCTCACTATATTAGTGGTAATAACGCCAAAATGTGACATATTTTTTTAAAAAAATTAGCTACTTAATCTCTTTTTTAACGTTGTGTCAAAGTGCTGAAATATATTTATCAGCTCTTTGACAACGGTAGCATTTTTAAACTTAATTGCTAATTACAAATTGTAGTTCGTATAATTTGAAATATTAACACTAATGCCCAGATCAAAACAGGAAATATTTTTGATTGTTAGAAGCAATAAATACGTGCCTCGGCAACAAATGTTTTTTCCACAAAGTCACACCTTGAACAAGCACTGCAGTCATATATTTGTCGCAAGCAACGTGGTGCGCTATCATATGCTTTATGTGTTATTACTGTAAGTTCCTCAGATGATTCATATTTATGTCCGAACAAATTACATAATATGCCATAAGTGGTTGATTCAGAACTTTGTTTTGAAAATGCATTAATTATTTTCTCTGCTAATTCATCATCGATATTTTCATTCGTAAAAATGAATTCAACGCTCTCAAAATTACAGATTTCTTGCTCGGATGATTCCGCCTCCAAGGCAGAACACGGAATAGACGACATCAAAATAATAACTATACTCAACAAGGGAATAAAATTTTTTTTCACAACAATTTCCTCCATAAAATGATAACTAATAAAATAAATTTTGGATAAAGCAAATTACAAAATACAAGACAAATACTTTTCTTTAATGTTATTATTTAATATTTTTTTGCTACACAAACACTAAAAACTTCATTATCACTAATTATCCCTCCCTATCAAAATCACTTATTTTAAAGAACTGCTCTCATCTAAAGCACTTCAATCATCCCCTTTCTTTTGTGCATACCTCATGATAACTATAAAATTTCGCTCTCACTTTTTGCTCTCACTATATTAGTGGCAAAAAATTAAAAGTGTGACAAACTTTTTTCAAAATAAAAATTTTGTTTCAAATGCGAACTTGTTTCGCATTTGAAACTCATTCGGTTTGCTCGACATGCGTTATGACTTGGTGATGAAAGTCCACTATAGACTTGGCAGTATAAACTGTTAGCCGAAGACAAGGGTGTCTATCGTGAAATAGAATTCAAAAGAAGCTGGATGTGGAGACCGATAAATGCATCCATCATGGACAAACTTCAGCCTATCAAACAGAAACTGTATATGAAGGTGCATTTGAGATGGACGAGTTCCCGCAACAAAACAAAATCCAATTACTGCTCGAAATTCAAAGCGTAAATGTAGCAGATATAAAGTAGTGGAACGATTCCCCGAGGACTTCTTAGAAATGGGAAACCTTAGTACAAAGAAATTCCAGAAGCCAGCAAATAATATTACGCTATCGCGGAAAGCGGTATATTAAACACCCTCGTTACAAATAAAAGACTTGAATGCAGAGGATATTATGATATATCCAAAGCATACAAGTCTTTGCGCTTAGTATAACTGTTTTCATAAATCGTGCGTTAAAAACACTCAATTATCTTTTCTTGTTTCTAAATTTCAAATGATAAACTATTTACTTTTTGCTCTCATTATTGTATAATCACCTCGCTTTATGTATGTTTTTCCGTCAATTAAATTATATAAAGCGAATGGATACTCAATACCTCTCGGTAAAGAGTATCCACTTTCTTGTTTTTGACCGTTGTTTAATTCAACATCAGATTTAAACATTTATTCTCCACAAAGCAAACTTACCGATGTTCAACTTCACGTCCTCTGTGAATGGGAATAAAAGATTAGTCAAACCATCATGCTTGAACGCCATTGCTTTGTCAAATTCAGTATCTTCAAGCAATATTCCTTCTTCCGTTAGTATATCGTTGATTCCATCAACCCATTCGTCCAGATCACCTCCGCATCCTTGAAGTACAAGACCTTCAGAACCACGCATTCTTTTAAGCTCGTCAGCAGTTATATTTTCAATTTTGCTCAACGCTAATTACCTCCGTTTCATCAATATTTTCATTCATAAACTGACCGAATGTCATATTTTCGCCTTCAAAATTAAGAGTGTTTTTATCATCGAATAAGAGGAATCCAGAGTTACCAAGGTCGAGAGGTTCGCATGTTACAATACTTCCACCATGGTCTACTGTTACTTTATTTTCTATACCGCAGAACTGTTCACCATTTCTTCCACTTCGTAAATGGTAAAGATGCAATCCATAGGGAATATCGCTTTCCGTCAATCGCTCATTGGCGAACAATCCCTTTTTACCACATACAGAAACAAGCTCATAATCATTCAATTCAACATTAACGTAATTTGTTCGTGTGGCACTCTCCACTAAATCATAATTTTCAAGTGTGCTTCCCCAGATTGAAATGGCTGCTTCAATTTGTTCCATATCCGTATCGGGATAATCATGGTCGATCATTACACCGTCAAGGTATGTTTCGCTTCCACAGCTTTGATACAAATCCTCGTTTGCCCAGCTATGTTTCATAGTAACATCTGGATACATAGAAGAAAGTTTCTCAATGATAGGACGAGGAGCATCCCATGCAGTTTGAAAACATATTTCGTTGCTATCTTCAGAATAAAAGGAATTGTATGAGTTCCATTTGGTATTCCAAGTATCGCTACGTGTGCGCCAATCATACCAGGTTGTTGCTCCGTACTCATTAAGATTATTGACTGCTGTTTTTCCAAGATTCAGAAGTTTTTCTTCGGTATCGTATTCTGTGGCTTTATTTATTTCTTCAGGAGTAAGTGCGGAATTGTATTTAGAAAATGCTCGACTTTTATTCAGCTTTTCCACTAACGAAGAAAACTCAACTACATCCATTTTTTCTTTACCGTAATAGCTAACGCTTGGATTTAGGGAAGTTAGGTATAGCTCGATTCCTCGATAGGTTCTGCTTCCATCTTCAAGGTTCAAGCTTTCGGGCATAGGTGTTATTTTATTGAAGTCAATCGTTCCAATTCCTGTAACCTCTGCTCCAGAATCTTCATCGTAGCATATGGCTGATAAAATCTCTTTTAATCGTTCTTTTGAACAGTCAAATTCAATTCAGTTTATTACGTGATTGGGCATTATTTCACCTCCAATTTATTTATTTCTTTAATTAATTTAGTTCCAATAGCAGTAACTACGTTAGTTGTAACAGAGTTACCTGCCATCTTATATAACTGTGATTCAGGGATTCCGGCTTCAACAAGTTTAAAAAATTGCTCATCGGTAAATCCTTGAAGCCTGAAGCATTCCTGTGGCATAAGTCTTCGGACTTTTCCGTTATATTCCACACCGTGTTTATCCATCGCTGTCAACGTAAACATGGGTTCACCTGGTTCTTTCATTCGTCTTCCTTGCTGTCTTACCGTTTCTCGCTCTGGAGTCAGAACGGCTCTTGCACCTGTGATTATGACGCCTGAATGCTCTCCTTTGTGATTGCTTATTCCCGAATCCAGCCTTGCGGTGATACATCGGGCTTCGTGCGTAACCTTTGGTTCGGCATTCATATCTATGAAATATAGCCCTGTTTTTGCACCCCAGCCTCCACCTTGACTTGTCAGACATGTACTTGCTCCTTCTGCGGAATAGACTCTTTGTCCTTGCCCTCCGGGTATAATTTGCTTAAGAGTCGCTCCATCGCTCTGTGTGACAGGAAATATTTTTCCGGACAGTCGGATATCAAGATATCCGACAATATATACTCTCCTTCGCTGTTGCGGGACTCCGAAATTCGTGCTGTTAAGCACACACCATTCAACAGAATACCCCAGCTCATGAATTGCGGTGATGATTGTTCCGAAAGTTTTCCCTTTTTCGTGATTGAGTAACCCTGGCACGTTTTCAAGCAAAAGATAAGGAGGTCGCCTTGCTTCAGCCACTCGGATGATTTCATGAAATAGAGTGCCTCTTGTATCAGCGAATCCAAGTCGCCTTCCGCTGACTGAAAATGGCTGACAAGGGAATCCGGCTGTGATAAGATCAATTTCGGGGAGATCTTCGGTTTTGATTTGTCTTGCATCGTCACAAAAATATTCACCTTCCGTTTCGTATAAGGCTCTGTAGGCTTTCTGTGCGTATTTATCTATTTCGCACCATCCTACAGGCATAAAAAAATCGCCTGCGTTACTAAGTCCTGTTCTGAACCCACCAACACCGGCGAACATATCAAAATATTTAATTTTATTCATTCGAGCTTAACCTCATTTTGAGGAAGTGGCTCTGTAGCTTCATTTAGCATCTTGACAACGTCTGCTGGGCATTGTTCCCAATTTACATGACAATCACTTTCAAGGTCTGCTGTATACCAATAATCGTAAGGGATGAGTTTGCGGAGTTCTTCTACCACTTCTTCGGTTTTGTTATCATCACCAAATACACCTCTCGGTGTAAAGAAAGTTGTTCCCCAATGTTCTCCTGACGATGAAGCATCGATATCGAGCAATGCTGGATATATGTTTCCGTCCTTTGCAAGAACCACGCCTGGAACTGTTGCCATGCCTGAGTCGCTGTCCAAATGGTCTGTGCCGTATACTTCAATATATTTTTCATGAAGCATTCGAAGCAAGTCGGTAGGCACAGTCATATCACCGTTTTTGTAAGCATTATTCATTCCAACCCATTCGATACAAGGAATAACTTCTTTATTTACTTTATCGATATACTCTCTCTGAAGTTGTTCGCTTTTTTCGTCAAGAATTTCTTCATCCGTTAGCTTTCGGAACGAGTCTTCGGTTGGAATAATACCGAGCCTTCTGCCGTTATCGAAAACACAGTGTATAGTTCCGAGGTCATCAACGTGGTCTACTGTTCCTCTTGTTCCTGACTCAATCGGTCGTTGATCGTTACCCATTTGCTGAAGTTCAATCCTTGTTCCTTTTGGATACAATGCTTTGTACTGCTTTGCAAGTTGTTCGAGTTTTCTGAAATCGTTCATGTTGTGTCCTTTCTGTTATATTCCCTTTTTTTGCAATAAAACAAGGGAATAACATCTTTGTTTTAATTTTTCTTTCCTTTTTTCGTGAAATATGTAGATTTTTGAAAAAAGATGTGATAGAATAAATTCGTGAGGTGAAAGCAGATAAACGGATTTATGAATTACAAAGAAATGTTTGACCAAAGATAGGATTATCAGAGCCATGGTATATAGACAGAGCGAAATTTGATGAAAAGACGAGAGAGGTTCAGGCAGAAAATGCAACGTATTTGGCTGGAAAAGAAATATGCTTTCCAAACGTTCAGACGATAATTGATAAATTTCATGTAAAGCATCTTATGCTTGAAGCTATGGACGAGGCAAGGAAAGAAGAACAAGGTAAAACCACAAGCAAGAAAAGAAACGCTGGTAAAAAATTGTTGATGATTTCCGAAACAAAGCAAACAGAACAGCAAAAAGAAGCTGTTCAAATGCTATCAAAGAAATATCCCAAAACAGGCAGAGCTTTCAGAATAGTTCAAAGTTTAGACGGAGTGTAAAAATGCAATTGTCCCAAAGATTCAGAAAAAGTGTTTAATCGTTTGATTAGTAGGCTTAGGCGGAGCCGTTTAGAACCTATGAAAAGGGTAGCAAAAAATTGAAAAACATCAAAAGTCAATTTTGAGATGCTTTTTTCACGTGTTACAAATGCAATTGCTGAGGAAATAAATTCTATGATACAATCCTCAAAACGCAGAGCGAAAGGATATCGAACTTTGAGCAGTTACAAATTCATGATTTATCTTGTCTGCGGTAAACTCAAATTGGATTATTCTCCCCTCTTTTAATCTATTTTTTAAGATTTTCACCCCAAAAAGAACCATTTCGATAGTTGACATTGATTATATGACCATTTTAAAGTATAATATATTTAAGAAAAATTAGCAAATATCAAAGAATAATAAAGTATTTGGAGGGCGTTACATGAAAATTACTTCAGTTAATATCAAAATAGCATGTGGAAATAAATGTAAAGCCTATATATCTTTAGTGGTGGATGAATCCTTATTCATAGATAAAATTAAAGTAATCTATGACAATCAAAAACAACGATATTTTTTTTCAATGCCTAGCATACTGGATAGCATGAAAAAACGACAAGATGTTTTTTATCCTATAAATGAAACGTTGCGACAGAACATGGAAACTTTACTTATGCAGTTTTATGAATATACATGTAATAGTCAAAAGAACTATTTAAAAATGATTTTAAAAAACGAGGATAAAAATAATTGTATATCACAACAATC
>JAZNIJ010000178.1:0-2176 GCA_045577455.1 Eubacteriales bacterium | reverse complement strand
AGTATATTGTGAATATGTATGAAAAAATACAAGAATTGTGTAATGAACGGAGCATAAGGGTAGCCCAGCTATGCCGTGAAACAGGCATACCCAAAAGCACAATTTCAGAGCTGAAGCAAGGGCGCACAAAAACGCTTTCTACACAAAACCTGATAAAAATAGCCCAATACTTTGAAATATCTCTCGACTTTTTTGACGATAGTATTGATGAAATTGATATGAAAAAAGACGAACTTTTTCAAAAAAGAAAGCTTCTTTTTGATATGTCAAAAAAAGCTACCGAAGACCAGTTAGATACATTTATTGTTATGTTTAAGGCACTTATTGAGCAGGAGGAAAAATGATTTTTGTAAGAGAAATTAAAATGCCGCTTACAATCAGGGCTTTTACTATCCCTGATGCAAACGGCGACTTTAATATTTACATTAATGAGGGGTTATCTGATGCGGCAAAAAAGAAATCTCTCGAACACGAAAAAACTCACATAAGCAGAAATGATTTTCAAAAAGAAATTTCAGCAAAGCTTATTGAGAGTATGATATAAATTTTATAAAAAAAGCAGACATTCACAACACTGAACTGCCCCAAATTGTGCGGACAGCACAAAAAACACCTCCTATGGTGTTAAATATTAAATTTTAAGCAACAAACTGATTTCGTTTTTCAAGCGGAGTCAGTTTTGTTTTTAGTTGTATTCTTTCATTGTTGTAAAAATAGATATATTGACCTATGAGGAGGCGAGCCTCCTCATAGGTTCGCAACTTCGTTCTGTAAATGCACTCAGTTTTCAAGATTGAAAAGAAATTTTCAGCCATAGCATTATCATAAGGATTACCTTTCCTTGACATTGAAGGCGTTATGTTGTAAGATTGTGTTAGCTTAAAATACGGATGAGATGTGTATTGAAAGCCTTGGTCACTGTGGAGTTGCAGCTCCGTGGTGACCTTTTCCTTTTTCTTGGCGGCCCTAATAGTGCTTAGCACAAGGTTTATGTTCTGCTCTGTCCCGGTCTTGTATGCCACTATGCTGTTATCATATAAATCTCTGATTATTGATAAATACAATGTTCCTTGCCCCGTTTTTATGTATGATATATCTGTTACCCATTTTTGATTAGGTCTTTCAGCATTGAAATCTCTATTCAAAAGATTTTTATAACGGTGAATATGATTGCCGTAATTGCGATACTTCTTCCTTCTGATTGTTGATAAAAGATTGTATTTTTGCATAACTCTCAATATTGTTTTGGGATCATGGTGTATGCCTTCTCTTTCAAGCCATATGTGAACTCTGCGATATCCGTATGTTTTACCGCACTTATCCTGACATTCTCTTATCTTCTCTGCAAGGGGTAAGTCTTTCGCAGGTATATCCATTCTTTTCACATAGTCATAGTAACCGCTTCTTGATACATCGAAGAACCGACACATTTCACTTATTGAGTATTTATCTTTATGACGATAGATAACCATAAACTTTACACTTGTTCTCACTTCCTTTCTGTGAGCGAGAGAAAATCCCGCATCAACTCATTCTCCATTTCTAATGATTTTATCTTCGCTTCTTTTCGAGCAAGTATATATCGAAGTTCTGCTACTTTATCTTCTTCTCTGACAACATAATCTTTTGGTGGTCTGCCTTTGCGTTTTATTGCTACACCTGATGCGAGCTTCCTTTGATTTCGATTGTATCGATTAAAAAATTGTTTTATATGTTCTTTTGTTAATCCAAATTTTTCTGCTATTTCCCTATGTGTTAATCCTTCTTCTCTTAATCTCAATATTTCTTTTTCATATTGCTGAAGGTGTCTGTAATTTCTTGGCATAAAAATTCCTCCTATGGTATTTATCTTAATTCTACCATAGGAGGGTGTTTTTTTCTATTGTACGTTTTTAACGGACTTGTTCACTTTGCAGGGGAGTTTCTTTTATTTTTAGTTTTTATAAAACAGTGAATCTCGTTTCCGCTTATGCCGCGGTGGCACTTACTTTGTCCTGAGCGACACGACTCATCCGTCTGCCTACGGCATCCACCTTTCCTAAAAGGGAAGGCAAATCGCAACGCGCTCTTTTTTTGTTGACGATAGTTTTCGCAACGGGGAAGTTTGCTTACTCCCTCAGTCAAATGCTTCGCATTTGACAGCTCCCTCAAGGAGGGAGCCAAGCTGACGAAATTT
>JAZNIJ010000177.1:0-7755 GCA_045577455.1 Eubacteriales bacterium | reverse complement strand
TTATTAAAAGAAGAAATAAATAGTTCTGTGCAGTTGTTTTGTACTTTAGGGGAGTATGACGGTATTTTTTCATTTAAACTTGACGAAAAAGAAGATATGTTGAAAAAATTATCCGAATACAATATGCTTATAACCAAAAATATGAATGAATCAATTTTTTATAAAACCTTATATCTGTTTTTTCCTTCAAGTGGTAGAACAGATGTTGTTACTTCAAATTTTTGGGACAATGATGCCCCGTTTTTCTTCGTTTCATCTGTTCATACAAGTCATTGTTGTGTAGGTTACGATTATAAAGAAAAAGGCAGAGAATACATAATACAAAAAATCGGTAGTGCAAAAATGAAATATGATTTGCAACTTAGTTATATTGTATATTACTCGCTTGATTTAAGTGAGTATATTATTCTGTGGAAAACACAAGAACCCTTGCATGTTCTAAAAGCAATGCAATATTTGTATGAAAACGAAGGTAATGTTATAGGATATACTAATACAATATCTGCAATTCCTCATAAATGCCTTAACTCTGATAAAAAAATTTTAAAACTTGGGTCTGAAGCGTTTTCAATAACGATACAAGCGGTTGCGAAGTCATATGCTGAAGTGACTCGTGTTCACGATAGGCTTCTAACTGCGATGAAAAAGATTCACGATGTAGAATCGACACCACAATTCTCGTTTGGTAACTATGATTATATATGTACATTTTACAATGTTTCAGCAGAGGCATTTTTTGATTTGCATAAAACAATACTTGAAGATGAAGATTTTAGAAAATCCATCTTATCTTTAAATGTTACAGTGGCAAACAAAGGATATGATACACCAGTAGAACAATTAACAAATTCTAATAATGGTCAACTAGAACTATTTAAAAATGCCCATAAAGTAAAAGAACGACTGAAATTATCATGCAAAGAGTTAAAGCGCGACTTTCTTGAACTGTTTTGTGATAATTCAGATGTGTTTGATCGTTTTCATTGGAGAAAACCAATATCCAATCTACTGGTATTGCTTGATAACATGAGCAAAAGTACTGTTTTTGACTCTGTTTGCTTCCTTTTATTTGATAGTGCACATTTATTTTTATCTTTTTTGAAACATCTAAAAAATGTTAGTAAATCGGATGAAGATTTGTTCTATTTATTAGTCAATAGGGGATTGTATATTGAAAAATTTATAAGAGAATGGGAGGAACTTGCAGAACGCGTTGTAAGAGCAGATGGAACTTTTCAACGAACCCCTGGTTACGAATCCCTTGATTATAATGTGTCGGCTTGCCTTGTAGAATATCAAAACGCCTATGCACAAAAGTTAATTGATTATTTTGTTTCCCTTGATTCTCAAGAAAAGCCAACCCAAATTTCAAGCTTTGTTGTTCCCAAAATGTGCAGAAACTTTAAAACATCACAATGGTTTTTTGATAGTAGAGAAAAAGATAGTATGTTGTTTATTACAATCCCAATGTCTCAAATGAAAAACCCTTTTTTTATTATGATATCTCTTACACATGAAATATCTCATTATTGTCCTAATTCTATTAGGCTTCGAAAAAAAAGGACTAAGGCATTGAGTTCGTGTATGGCAATCTTAATTTGTGATCAACTAAATATAAATAACAATAATACTATGGAAGTTTGTGATTCACTAATATATGAATATTTAACAAATCCTTTAAACCAATTAAACAATGACTATCTTTCTGAAGTTTGTGAACATTTAAAATTGGCGGTTTTTGTTTTGATCGATAATACAGAAAAATTTCAAAAACTACACGAAACATTTTTTGGCGATAATCCTGATGTAAGTGTGATCAGCAGAACGCAACTTGCTTTAGATATGAGAAGAGAAGCAACAAAATTAGTCGGTATTCCTTCTAGCTACTCTTCAACCACTTCTTCGAAACCTAACATATATATGAAAATTGAGGATATTGTTTCTTTGTTTAAGGAAGGTTACGCGGATATAATGATGGTCTATGTTTTGTCGCTAAACATTGGTGATTATTTAAAAGCTATTCTTGCGGATTCTCCTCTTATCAATTTGCCACAAGAGGATGGAAAATTAAGAACGAAATTTCAAAGGATGATAGTTGTCGTTGAAACGTTAATTAGAACGGGAGTTTGGACTATTAACAATGAGTTGGCTCAAAGTTTCATAAACAAACTTGAATTTGATGAGAAGCAGAATGAAATAGTCCATTTATTTTTTGACGAATACAATCAGTGGAAGAACGACAATATAGTTGAATCATATTGGAAACTCTATTATCCGAAAGATGTATTATTAGTTACTATTGATTATCTTGAATCTTGTATTCTTGAAATAAAAAAAACCGAAAATGACGAAAAGAAATTACAAATGAGAAAGGAAATCCGAAAACTGTATAAAGATATAACTTATGGAGGCAAAAACGGACTCTTTTCACAAGATTTTCAAAATACATTACAAGAAAATAGAGAAAATATTTTAAAAAGATGGGAAAATCGTAGCAAGCTTCCTTTTACTTTCCAATAAATTGTATATGGATTTATATTGTTGGAAATGTGACCAATATATATACTAAACAATAAGCAAATCACGATATTATTAGATAATAAAAATTCGTAAAATTGTTCATGTAAAGTTGACACTTAAAGCGTTTTACCAAAGATATGTGTGAAGAGATTGCGGAAAACCCAAAAAGATATGACTGTGAGGATTTGAGGCAAGCAGTCAAATGTGCTGAACTTCATTATATAGATGGTGACTATGGGTGTGATGTCGAGTGGATGACATTAATTAGCTTAAAATGTAACGCAGAACTTGAACGACGAGGTGAAAATCCTGCATAATCAAAACATTATTCCCGTAAGGCAGAGGGCAGAGAGTGAAAACTCTCTGCCCTCTTGTTACATTTTTTGTTAAACTCCTTGGTTTTTTAGTTAAACTATCGATTCATTTCATCAACAAATTCGGTGTTTCTTGCGGTGAGTTCAACCCAAGCAGGTCTGAAACCGCTTTTGATAGCGTTGCGAACGGATTTTATATTTGACCAAGCTGCACAGTAAAACGGAACTTTGCCGAGTTTAAGTGTTTCAATAGCTAGTCGGCTTGTAATTGCAGATGCTATACCTTTTCTTCTGTATTCAGGCAGAACATCAACGCCAATTTGATACATAGTTTCGCAATCTGCAGAACAGCCTGCAAGACCAACAAGCTCGCCATTATCAAAAGCACCAACAGCGAGTTTATCAAGGTGTTTTCTGCTTTTACACAAAGCGTTGCCCCATTCGGCAGTGTAATACTGCTCAAAATCTTCGGGTTGCAAAACTCGTATTTCATAATCGCAAGGCAATTCTT
The DNA here is from genome assembly GCA_045577455.1 of Eubacteriales bacterium. Taxonomy (GTDB): domain Bacteria; phylum Bacillota; class Clostridia; order Oscillospirales; family CAG-382; genus SIG653. The sequence continues at coordinate 4,410 of JAZNIJ010000177.1, read as the reverse complement.
TAAGCTCGTTGACATCAGGCAAAAAGTATTCTGCCATAAAGCATACCTTGTAACCGAATTGAGCTAATTTCTCGTTAAGCGCAATGACATTGGGTGATTCAAAACAATGCTCAACGGCATATTTACCTATGTACCACTCTACAGTTTCTTTCATTCTCAGACTGACCTGCGCTACAATATTGTTGCCGTATGAAACCAAATCACATTCAAGTGGTAGAGGCATATATACTCTTGCCTTTTCGTTCTTCTGTGACAAAACAATTTTATTTTCAGTTGAAAGAAAATCCTCTGCATTACAGTTACAGTCATATGCCGACTGCTGTAATGCAATTTGTAATATTTCTTGGTTTGTCATAATTACTCCTATTTATTCGCTTTTATTATAAATGTTGCACCCCAGTTATTCAGAACCTCAACAGAAGAAAAACCTGCTTGAAGCAAAGCTTCGGTTTCGTGTTCAACAGTTAATGGGGTGTCATAATGATAAAACTCATTATCATCAATCCCTTGTTCCTTTTTGAGACGAAGAAGTTCGTTTCGGAAGGCTTGCTCATCTTCATCAGTCAATGCAAAATAATCTGTGAGTATAAAATATCCGTTGTCTTTCAATGACTTACAGAGTTTTGTATAAAGAGGTATCTTTTCATCTTTTGTGAAGTGGTGCAGAGACTCTACTGATACTGCTGCATCAAAAGCATTTTCATCAAATGGAACATCAAAATATGAACCACAAATCAAAGTCAATTCCTTTTCAGGAAACTTGTTTTTCAATACGTTCAGCATTGATTCTGTCAGGTCAATACCTGTTATTTTTGCAGATGGATTAAGTCTGAAATAATGCTCCAATTCCAAACCTGTACCGCAACCCAAATCAAGTGTTTTTGCGCTATCTTCTTTTGGTAAACAATCGGCGGTAAACGGATAAAACACATCAGATGATTCTATAGTGGTCATCATATGTTCATCGTAGCCATCTAATCTTTTATTAAAAAATTCATTCATTTTTTCAAGCATAATTACTATCCTTTATATATAATATCAATTTCATCTTCGCACGGCACTTCAAATATTGAAGCAAATTTTTCAGCGAGATTATCATCAATATAATAAGCGGTTGTTTCTTCAGCTAATATTGCGTTATTTCTTTTCTCTAAGCGTGCCTTCCAAGTTTCATCGCTGATATCAATGTAATGGAATTCACACGCTATATTTCGGCTGTTATAGAACTCGCGAGCATAATCTCGTTCTTCCTTCAGCCAAAAGCCCCAATCAAGAATAACATTGATTCCGACCTCTATGAGTTCCAAAGATTTATTAAATAAGTAGTTTTGAGTTCTTTCTACATAATCATCGTGTTTATCACCACAATGCTGACCGAACAAAGCAAGGGTTATCTCATCTGTAGAGAGCAATACAGCGTGATTCTGGACACGCAACTGCTCTGCATATGTACTCTTTCCACTGCAGATTTTACCGCAGATTAAATATACTTTTGGCATAAGAAACACCTTCTTTTATAATTTACAATACATCTCCTGTGCTTTGGGTATAAAGCCGAGTTTTTTATAAAGAGTAATTGCGCCGGTGTTATTAGAAAGAACATCAAGATTAACAAAATTGCAATCTTGTTCTTTTGCCCAATCTTTTGCCGAGTTCATCAACGCTGTTCCGAAGCCTTTACTACGACTGTTTTTGGTTACAATCACATCCATTATGTAACAATATTTGCCTTGAATCATAAACGGAAAATCGGGTCTTGTTTTTGCCTGAAGCAAGATAAATCCAACAACATTGCCGTTATCTTCATAAACAAGAATATCGCACTCTTCACCTGAAATTATATTTTCAATAAATTCTGTGCTCTGGTCACCCTCTTTAATGAAATCGGGCATCAGCTTAGCCATTTCTCTGAATTGTTCTCTATAAAGTAAAGAAATTGCGGAAACATCTTCTAAAGTTGCTTTTCTAATCATTTTCATACTCCTTTCAGCCACTCAACAGACTGCTTCAAGCCGTCAATAGTCTTTGTCTCTAAAACCACACGGCAGTTTTGCTCTTTTGCTAAGTTAATATATTTTTTAATGTCCATTTCACCTGTACCGAGTGCAAGATGATTTTTTCTGCCTTGAGCATCGTGTAAATGAATATGACTCAGGCGGTTTTTATGTTTCATTATAAATTCTTCATCTGTTCCGCCTATTCCGTGATTGTGACCTACATCAAAAGTTAAAGCAAAAACGTGGCTTCCCAAAAGTAATTTAATAGCTTCTTTTTGGAAATCCTCATATCCGTCACAGTTTTCAATACAGATTTTAATATCTGCATCACCGATAGCAGTTTCACACATATTCTTAAAATCAATAATGCTTTTGAAATACTGCTCTTTGTATTCAGAGAAAAGAAGAACTTTTCTGTCAGGCAAAGTAAAATATACACCTTTAGCCATATGCATATTTAACACCTTAATATCAAGTTGCTTTGCAATTTCTATGGTATCTGCAACAGTTTTTATGTAGGCTTCGGCAACGTAAGAATTGAAATCACATACATTCAGATTCTCATCAAGGTGAATTGTATAGTAAATGCCGTATTTATCGGCAATGCTTCTGAAATAATCTACATCAATTTTATCAAGCTGATGTTGTGGCAGATTCATATTAAGTTCAATAAAATCAAATCCTAATTCTGCACATAACTTTGCACATTCTTCAAGAGTATGTGTTTCAATCAATGTGGGCATACCAAAGCTCATAATCCCTAATGCCACTATAATCACCTCGCAAAATTTTATTTAATTATCACGCTTCAATTCCATAGAGATATTATTGAAGCCATCACATTTTGTTCTTTTCACGGCTTTAAAACCAAGTTTTTTCCAAAATGGATATCCGCTGGCATTGTTATCTTGAACAGAAAGTTTTATTGAAGTGTACCCTTCAGAAAAAGCATCTTCAAACACTGTATTCATAATCTTTGTACCAATAGAATTTTTTTGAAATCTTTTGTCTATTAAGAACAGTCCCACATACAATGTTGATGATTCCGGATATCCTTCAAGCAAAGACAAAAATGCTACCGGTTGTTGTCCTTTCGAAAAACCAAGACAATAACACATTTCCGAAGGATAATTTTTAGCATATTCAATGGTGTCAACACAATCTTGTTTTGTTGCAGGATGTCCGTCCGTAATCATATAATAATCTTCATTTGAATAAAAAATATTTTCATATTTGTTGAGTTTTTCTAATGTTACCTGCTCAATTTTGAATTCAGGAAAACTGTTCTGAAGATTATTGCATAAAAAGATATGTTCTGCAAATTTCATATACTCTTTGTTAAGAGTCCTGTATTTCATATTTGCGATTTCTTTAAGAGAATAAGTTTTCATAAGATGCTCAACAAACCGACAGCCGAGGAAATAGCCCACATCCGAATGTCCGTTATACGAACACCAATCTCCGAAGAAATCCTGAACACTTTCTTTGTTATCAAGACGACGGAGATATTCTCTTTTTATTTGATTTTCATTTTTATAGCACCAATCAAGCCAACCATCTTTATCTTGATGATAAAAATCATTGTCACCGCAAAGGATATGCTCGCAAACCATAGCAACACCCTCGCAGTAAAGCTGTGCGATACCTTTTCTGCGTTTTGTGTATTCGGGGATATGCAGATTGCCGTTCAGCTTGTGCCATAAATGACCGATTTCGTGCAGAATCAAGGCACGCATATTTGTTTCGTCGCCCCAGTTAAGCTCGATAATTTTTTCTACACCTAACAAAACTGTATTTTTACCGTCAAGAGTTGTTGCCCATCCTGCACCATTACAAAGTCCGAGATACAATACTATGTTAATATCAGGCTCTTTGTCAAACAGCTTTGATAAATTATCATTCAGCGTATCAATAACTGTCTGAAAATTTCTGCTAACAAAATCGATTTTTTTATTGTTCAAAGCATTTTCAAGAACAGGCAGAACATCCTTATTGAAATCATAACTCTTTGCATCATTTTCACATTTTGAGGGAAGCTCCTGTGATATTTCCCTTGCATATTTCCGCCATAAATCAATGCTGAATCCGTCAGCAAAAACTGATTTGATTTTATCGCAGGTATTTATGATTTTCATTGTTTCACCTTATTTCACAGCAAGTGTAGCAAAATACTGTGGATAGTATTTTCTGATTTCGTTTCCGCCTTCTCTATCACGGTCTTCGTATAATGCTTTAAGTGTAAAGCCTGCTTTGAGTTGACCGCCAATTTGTTCATCTAATGTGTGGCTGAACTGAATGCCATCACCATTCGCAATCATTGCATCACGCTTTTCTTTCGGCATTTTAAGAGGATTGAACGGCAACGGATTAACAACTTTCAATGGGTCGCTTTCATCAAACAAATAGTTAATAC
>JAZNIJ010000176.1:0-26693 GCA_045577455.1 Eubacteriales bacterium | reverse complement strand
AAGAGCATTGATGTTGGTCAGATATCTGCAATGCTCACATACGGAATGCAGGTTCTTATGTCCCTTATGATGCTTTCAATGATTTTTGTTATGCTCACAATGTCGGCAGAATCCGCAAAGCGTATTTGCGAGGTTTTGGATGAGGAATCTGTTTTGGGCAACAATGAAAAGGCATATACAGAGGTTAAAGACGGAAGCATTGAATTTTCTGATGTTTCGTTTAAATATTCTGCTTCTGCGGAAAAATATTCCCTTGAAAATATAAATATCAAAATCGAATCAGGAGCAACCGTTGGAATTATCGGCGGTACGGGAACGGGGAAAACAACCTTGGTGCAGTTGATACCTCGTCTTTACGATACAACCCTTGGAGAAGTTAGTGTTGGGGGTGTAAATGTTAAGGATTACGACGTAAAAACCCTGAGAGATGCAGTTGCAATGGTTTTGCAGAAGAACGTTCTGTTTTCAGGCACTATAAAAGAAAATCTCCGTTGGGGCAACGAAAACGCAACGGATGAAGAAATGATAGAGGCGTGTAAGCTCTCCATGGCAGATGAATTTGTTTCAACCTTTGAAAAAGGGTATGATACCTTTATTGAACAAGGTGGAACAAATGTTTCGGGCGGTCAGAAGCAAAGGTTGTGTATTGCAAGAGCATTGCTGAAAAAGCCAAAAATACTTATTCTTGATGACTCAACCAGCGCAGTTGATACAAAAACCGATGCTTTAATAAGAAAAGGGCTTAAAAAGTATATCCCTGAAACAACAAAAATAATAATTGCACAGCGTATTTCTTCTGTTGAAGATGCAGATGTGATAATTGTTATGGATAACGGAAGAATTTCGGGAGTTGGAACTCATAGCCAGCTTTTAGAAACAAATTCAATATACAGAGAAGTGTATGAACAGCAAACGAAGGGCGGTGATAACGATGAATAAGAAGCGACCACAAGCCGCACCAGGCACATTCAAAAGGGTTATGAAAATGCTGTTTGGCGCATACCCTGTTCTTGTTCCTGTAACTATTGTTTGCATACTCTTTTCTTCCATAACGGCGGCAATTCCATCGTTGTTTGTTCAAAAGGTTGTTGATACTATAGGAAAATATCAGGAAAGTGGTGACTGGGCAGGAGCAAAAGAAGAAATTATCCCTAAAATAATTCTGCTTGTTGTGTTATATGTTCTGTCTATCGCAACGATTACGGTTTATACACAGCTTATGGCTTATATAACCCAGGGATTTTTGCAGAAAAGCAGAAAAGCAATGTTTGACGGTATGCAAAATCTTCCCATAAAGTATTTTGATACCCATAAGCACGGTGATATTATGAGCCACTATACAAATGATATAGACACCTTAAGACAGCTTGTTTCTCAGGCGATGCCAAATATAATCCGTGCAGGAGCAGTTGTTATAAGCGTATTTTTCATAATGCTGTATTTCAGTTTGTGGCTGACTCTCATTGTTTGCGTTGGCGTTATTGCAATGCTGTATGTAACCAAAAAGGTTGGTGGCGGTTCTGCAAAGTTCTTTATTCGTCAGCAGATATCCATCGGTAAAACCGAGGGTTATGTTCAAGAAATGATGAACGGTCAGAAAGTTGTGAAGGTTTTCAACCGTGAAGAAAGATGCACAGAAGAATTTGATAAAATAAACGACCAGCTTTATAACGATGCATTTAAAGCAAATGCATATGCCAACTGTCTTGGCCCTATAAATAACAATATCGGCAATATTATTTACGTTATTATTGCTGTTGCAGGTGGTTTGTTTATACTTTCGGATATTAAAAATATTGGTTTTTCAATGCTTCCTTTCAGCGTAAGTATTGTTATTCCCTTCCTTAATATGACAAAGCAGTTTGCAGGAAATATAAATCAGGTTTCCCAGCAGATAAACGCTATAGTTATGGGGCTTGCAGGTGCATCACGAATTTTTGAGGTGATGGACGAAAAACCCGAAGATGATGAAGGGTATGTAACTCTTGTCAATGCTGAAATCGATAAAGACGGCAATGTAACAGAAACAGAAAAACGCACGGGCAAATGGGCGTGGAAGCATCCTCACGGCGATGGAACATTGACTTATACCCCACTTAAGGGTGATGTTCGTCTGCTTGATGTGGACTTTGGATATGAAGAGGGTAAAGATGTTCTTCACGATGTGTCTGTTTATGCAGAGCCGGGGCAAAAGGTTGCATTTGTTGGAGCAACAGGTGCGGGTAAAACAACAATAACAAATCTGATAAACCGTTTTTATGATATTGGAGACGGAAAAATCAGATATGACGGAATCAATATAAATAAAATCAAAAAGTCGGATTTAAGAAGGTCTCTCGGTATAGTTCTTCAGGAAACCAATTTGTTTACGGGAACTGTTATGGATAATATCAGATACGGCAAATTGGATGCAACCGATGAAGAATGTATCGCTGCCGCAAAGCTCGCAGGGGCTGATGATTTTATTATGAGAATGCCAAAGCAGTATGACACAGAGCTTTCTAACAACGGTTCAAACCTTTCTCAAGGTCAAAGACAGCTTATTGCAATTGCAAGAGCCGCTGTTGCAGACCCACCTGTTATGATTCTCGACGAGGCAACATCCTCCATCGATACCCGAACAGAGGCAATTGTTCAAAGGGGAATGGATAAGCTCATGCACGGCAGAACAGTTTTCGTAATTGCTCACCGTCTTTCAACTATTATGAATTCCGATGTTATTATGGTTCTCGACCACGGAAGAATCATAGAGCGTGGCGACCATAGTAAGCTCATAGCAGAAAAGGGTATATATTACAAACTGTATACAGGTGCTTTTGAGCTTGAATAAGGGGAAACTGTCAAATTAAGCAGTAAGTTTTTTTGTTTAAGTTTCCTTTTGAAATATATTTTTGCATAAATATCATACAAATAAAAAGCTGCACAGGGTAAAAACTGTGTAGCTTTTTGGTTTGGATGTGAAATTATGTAGTTTTGAAGGATAAAACTGCATAGCTTTAAAAATCAAAATCGCAATGATTGTGTTTGAAAATATATTTGAGTAAAGACGAAAATCAATCAAGCACGAAAATTTCGCTTTCCATATCGTAAATGCTGTCAAGGGAAAGCACGTTTTTGTTTTCAAAAACCATTATTCTTTCAGATTTGAAAACATCGGCAACTCTTGAGGTGATTTTAAAATACTTTCCCCCTTCTTTTTTAGGGTCGGGAAGGAAATATGTTACTGTTATTTGGGGTTTTTCTTCAAGATGGATTAGTAAAATATCCATTTTTCGGTTAAGGGTTAAAAGCATATCTTCCGAAAGTTCAAGCTCAGAATCTGTTATGCGTTCCGCTTCCTGTATATCTTCGCTGTATCCCGAAAGTGCCGCAAATGGGGCAAATTGTGCAGCTCTGTCATGTCTTGACATTGGGATACGATGGGGAGACACATAGTGGGGTAAATCTATTATTTTGCTGTATTTTGAGTTTTCTCCGTTAAGTTCCATATCTTCACCATTAAATACTATTTTTATGACCGTCAATTTGATTATTACGGTCTTTTGCCGTTGCGACTTTTACCTTTATTTTTTATGACCGCCAATCTGATTATTGCGGTCTTTTGCCGTTGCGACTTTTACCTTTATTTTTTATGACCGCCAATTTGATTGTTACGGTCTTTTGCAGTTGCGCCCTCGGTGTAATTCATTCCCTTGAGAATTCCGTTTTTGCCGTATTTTTTCTTTATATCAATAAGTGCTTTTTGCAGATTTTTCTCTTTTTGCCGTTTTTTCTTTTCTCTTTCTTCTCTTGCTTCGGCTTTTGCAGGGTCGGTGAAAAGGTCAAGCTGAGTTGTTTTAACTGCTGTTTGCACGATGTTTTCGGGAACAACATTGTTTGCACAAACGGTAATTTTTCTCACAAGGAGATTTCTGTCAATAACCCTGTCATAAAGTTGCATTACCTCTTTTAATATTTTCTCTGTTGATGATGTAGGAGGAGAAAAGGTAACGCCACCGTGCCCGTGCTTTGGAACAGGTCTGCCGTAATGGTCATAAGTGACCTCACCCTTGTATAAAACGCTTCTCAATGGGTCGGTAAGGTTTTCCGCATCATAACCAACGGTAACGGTTACCTGTTCTGCAACAAGCTTTTTTTCAACCAAATCAAGAACAAGCATATCGAGCATTTCTTTTGCAACCAACCTTGCTTTTTCAAAGCTGTATGGAGTTGAAAGCACTTGCCCCGAGCTTAAACTGTTGCTTGATGGCTTGTATGACTTTATATCCGATATTTCACACGGCTCCCATCCCCACGCATGGTCAATAAGAAGCTCTGCACCCTTGCCGAATAGCTTATAAAGCAACGCTTCGTTATGCTTTTCAAATATACCGCCAACGGAACAAAGGGCAACATCGCCCATTGTGTACATACCGTTTGCCTCTAACTTTGTTGCATACCCTTTTCCAATTCTCCAAAAGTCGGTGAGTGGTCTGTGATTCCAAAGCTGTTTTCTGTATTCCATCTCGTCAAGCTCTGCAATTCTAACCCCGTCTTTATCAGCGGGCATCTTTTTTGCGGTGATATCCATTGCAACCTTTGCCAAATATAAATTTGTTCCAATTCCTGCTGTTGCGGTTATACCTGTTTCTTTCAGTATGTCTTTTATAATTTTCACAGTCATACCGTGAGCATCGGTATGGTTGTATTTAAGGTATGGAGTCAGGTCTATAAAAACCTCGTCAACGGAATAAACATGTATATCTTCGGGGGCAATATGCTTAAGATATACTTTTTCATATATCCTTGTGCTGTATTCCATATACCTTGCCATTTGCGGCGGTGCAACTATGTAATCAAGCCCAAGGGATGGGTCAGAATTAAGCGCATCCATGTTATAGGATGCACCTTTGAATCTTTGACCAGGTGCTTTTCTTCGCCTTTCGTAATTTACCTCTCTCACTTTCTGAACAACCTCAAAAAGTCTTGCTCTGCCAGGTATTCCGAAAGATTTCAGGGAAGGGGTTACAGCAAGACAAATTGTCTTTTCTGTCCTTGAAGAATCTGCAACAACTAAATTTGTAGTAAGGGGATTAAGCCCCCTCTCAACACATTCAACAGAGGCGTAAAATGATTTTAAATCTATGCATAAGTATTTCTTTTCTGCCATTTTTCCTCCGTTTCTTTGTAAACAAACACATCTTTATCATTTGCAACAATGTTTTACAAATACATCTTTACCATTTGCAACAATGTTTTACAAACACATCTTTATCATTTGCAACAATGTTTTGCGAACACATTTTCACCATTTACAAATCAAATAAGATTTCATCCCGAAATCATACCGCCTTTATAATATGCCTTGCAACCCCCTGTATGTAACATTCAGTTGGATGTATGTCGGGCATATTTTTATTTTCGGGATGGAGTATAATTTTTCCGTTTTTATCAAACAAAAGAGTTTTTAGCGTTGTTTCGTTTTCAACAAGGGCAACAACCATATCACCTGAATTTGCTGTGTTTCTTTTTTCAACAACAACAAAATCACCGTCATTTATCCCTGCATCTATCATAGAATCACCGTGTGTTCTCAGAATGAAAAAATCACCTTTTCCAAATATGGTTTCGGGCAGGGAAACGTATTCTTCAAAATTTTCTTCTGCAAGTTCGGGCGTTCCGCAAACAACACTGCCTAAAATGGGTACAAGGTTGGATGCGTTGCTTGATTTTGACATACCTTTTGTGCGGATGCTTTTCCCGTTATAGGAAATCATACCCTTTTCGTCCATTTCAACAAGGTATTTGTAAACCGTACCCTTGCCAATTCCAACTTCATCTGCAATCCTTTGCAAGGAGGGCGACAGCTTGTGCAACAAAAAATATTGCTCCGCAAAGTCAGATATTCTTTTCATAATTTCGGGGTTTTTCTTTCTTATTCCGCCCATAATTCCCTCCAATGTAAAAAGCATCACAAAAGAAACAAACCGTTTCCTTTGTGATGCTATTATAACATATTTTTTTAATTTGTCAATAGGTTAATTTTGCCTATAATATATCCTAGAGAGTTCACAATTTCCTTTGTGCGATTGTTTCGCCTTATATCGAAAAAGAATCATTCCTCAATTTTTGCTTTTTGTGTATTTGCATTTTTTATTTCATCATAAACAAAATCCGAGAATTTACGGCTTCTGTCATAGAAATAAAGACCGTTTTGTTCTTGTTCGATATCGGTAAGTTGGGTGTAACAGAATCCACAAACCCGAGGGTGTGAGAGTAAAACCGATGTAAGAGATGCATAACGCTTTGCAAACTCTGCTTCCTTTTTCGGCCCTTCGCCATATCCCCAGCCGTTTCCGTCTTCCCCTTTGGGATTCCAATATGTTCCACCGTATTCGCTCACCCAATATGGTTGACCTATGTATGTTTCAGGCCGTCTTTCCTGATTCCCAAGATAACCGAAAACAGGGCTGTGGAATTTCTTTGGGTTATCAATCATAGGTTTAAGATTTTCAAACAGCTTTTCAGGGTCCTGCTCATAATTGTGAACATCAAACATATCAGTTTCATAATGAACCCCACCGCTTGCATCAATAACAGGTCTTGAGCTATCAAACATCTTTGTTATTCTGTAAACGGTTTTAATCGCTTCGCTGTCCAATTCAAAGCAGTGATATGTTTCGTTAAAGCAACACCATCCGATAATTGAAGGATGGTTGTAGTATCCCTTCATCACTTCAAGCCATTCGGGAAGGAATATTTCCATAATGCTCGTGTGGGTCATATCACTTGCAGAAGCACATTCGCCCCATACAATATATCCAAGCATATCTGCGTAGTAAAGAGTGCGGTCTTCGAAAACACGCTGATGCAACCTTGCACCGTTAAAGCCCAAATCCATAGAGAGCTGAATGTCTCTTTTTATTGTTTCATCGTCGGGAAAGGTGTAAACACCGTCAGGATGAAAGCCCTGGTCGAGAATCAATCTCATAAACACATTTTTACCGTTTATCATTAAAGCGTTTTTGCTTAAAGCAACATCACGAAGTGCAAAGTAGCTTTCAACAATGTCGCAAACAGAACCATCTTTTGAAACTGTTTCAAGAACTAAATCGTAAATTTCGGGCTTTCCAACATCCCAAAGATGAATTTCGTCAACGGAAAGACGCGCGTGGGCAGTATCACCTGAAAAGTGGCAGAGTGTGTTTCCAACCTCTTTTCCCTTGTAAAATGCTTTTAACTTAAGTATATCACCGTCGCATTTGTCGTTTGCATAAACAATAACATCTAAAGCACCGTCTTTAGCTCTCGGTGTCATCTGCGCTCTAACCATGTATTTTTCGGGAACAAATTCAAGCCATACCGTCTGCCATATCCCCGTTGTTCTTGTGTAACTGCAAGAGTGGGAATGATATTTCTGGCTTTGCTTTCCGAATGGTTGTTTTCCGTTTCTAACATCGTCCTTAGCAAAAACAACAATAGTGTTTTCACCTTCTTTGAGAGCGTTTGTTATATCCGCATCAAATGATGAATACCCGCCCTTGTGGGTTTTGCAAAGTATACCGTTAACCCAGATTTTACTTTCATAATCAACAGCACCAAAATGGAGAATAGCTCTCCCCCTTGGAATCTTATCAAAGTAAATAGTTCTCTTGTACCATACCGCAGGTATGAAATCTGTATACTCAATTCCAGAGAGCTTGCTTTCGGGGCAGAACGGCACATTTATTTCAAGGGGATATTCGCCACCGTTCACCATACCCCGTTCTTCACCGCTTACGCCAAAATCAAAGGCGAAGTTCCATTTTCCGTTAAGACAATACCAGCTTTCTCTTTTCCATTGCGGGCGTGGATAATCTTTTCTTTCCATTGCGTCAGAATTGTTTATAAGGTGGGGAGTTTTCATAAGTCCTCCTTGTTTTTGAAAATACATTTTTGTTAATTGTATCATATTTAGTTATCAAAAACAATAGTTTTTTGTATTGTGCTGACAAAAAATATTGAAAATGCAAAAATAATATGGTATAATCATCATGCGGATTAACTTTAATAAACGGAGGTTTGGCTATGAAGCTTTATTTTACAGGTGATATTAAAGGTCTTTATAACGGTATCAGAATAATATTGAAGGATTTAAAAATCAAGCTCGCTAAAGGTGGCGTTGAGGTGGTTTGCCAAAAGGGAAATTGCCTTAAGGTTGAAAGAAAGGGCAACAGCGCAAGTATAACATACTCTGAAAAAGCAGAATTTTTCAGAGGACTTTCCTATATCGTTTCGAGAGAGGGAGATTTTTCCGTTTCTGAAACAAACGCTTTTGAGAAAAACGGTGTTATGTTGGACTGTTCAAGAAATGCAGTTTTAAGCGTTGACACAGTAAAATATTTCCTTAGAAAAATGGCTTTAATGGGTCTTAACCTTTGTATGCTTTATACAGAGGACACATATGAAATTGAAGGCGAGCCATATTTCGGATATCTTCGTGGCAGGTATTCCTTTGACGAATTAAAGGAAATTGATGATTACGCATACGCCCTTGGAATTGAAGCAATACCCTGTATGCAAACTCTTTCCCATCTTGAAAGAGCGTTTCAATGGGACGCTTACAGCCATATCCGCACAAGTAAATCCACAATTCTTGTTGACGAAGAAAAATCCTATGAATTTATAGAAAAAATGATTGTTGCATCTTCTGCCCCTTTCCGTTCAAAACGCATACACATCGGTATGGACGAAGCAACAGACCTTGCAGAGGGTGAGCATAAAAAACGCTTTGGAGAGCAACCGTCTCACCAGGTTATGGCAAGACATATGAATCGTGTTCTTCAAATCCTCAAAAAACATAAGCTGAAAGCAATGATGTGGAGCGATATGCATTTCCGTGCCGCTTTTGACGGTTATTATACAGATTCCAAGGTGATTCCAAAAGAGATTATCAAGGGAATTCCCAAGGATGTTGACCAGGTGTATTGGGATTATTACAATACTTCGGAAAAGGTTTACGGTCATATGATTGATGTGCATAAAACCTTCCCAAGCAAAACAATTTTTGCAGGTGGTATCTGGTCTTGGAAGGGCATTTCTGCGGACTACGGAACAACAATCTCAACAACAATACCTGCCCTTAAACAGTGTATTGAAAAGGGTGTTAAAGAAGTGTTTGCAACAGCGTGGGGAGATAACGGTGCAGAAACATCCGTTCTTTCAATTATGTATGGACTTCAGATTTATGCAGAATTTGGTTATACAGGCAAATACGATGAAGCACATACAAAGGCAAGATTTGCAGAATGTACAGGTGAAAATGCAGATGCTTTCCTTGAAATGACGGATTACAACCTTCATATCAATAAAGAGGGAAATTGCACAGGCAACGGCTTTGTTGCCAAAACCCTTATTTATGAAGACCCACTTCTTTTGATTTTTGAAAAGGATTTTGAAGATTTTGACCTTGTTAAAACATTTGAGGGGAAGGCAGAAAAATTTGCAAAATATGCAGAAGAAAGCACATCTCTTTCCGACCTTATGAAATATTATTCTGCTCTCGGTGATTTCCTTTATAAAAAATCACTTTGGAGAATAACAGCACCCAAGGCAGTTCGTGAAAAGAATCCCGAAACTATTGCTTTGGCGGTTGATTATGCAAAGGATATGTGCAAGAGTGGTGCAAAGCTGATGGATGCGTGGAAAAACCTTTGGTATGGAAGAAATAAGCCATTTGGGTTTGAAATTATCGACATCCGTTTGGGTGGGATGCTTGCTCGTTGCACAACTGCAAGTCAGCGTATTACCGCATTTGCAAAGGGAAAAATAAAGGATATCCCCGAGCTTTCTGAAGAAAAACTTAATTGCTTTAAAAATCAACAGGGTGATATATGCTATAAGACGGCTTATCACTCATTGATAATTCCTTGTGAGTTATGATAATCGGGGGAATGAGGAAGCTCTCCACTCTTGATTACCCAACCAAATTATGTGTAACCGTATTTACAGAGGGGTGCAATTTCCGTTGCCCCTTCTGCCATAATTCGGCTTTGGTTCTTGGGGGCGGAGAAAAGCTGACAGAAAACGATATTTTTTCTTTCCTTGCAAAAAGGAAGGGCATAATTGACGGTGTTTGCCTTACGGGTGGCGAACCGTTAATGCAACCATATAGCGAAGTTGCTTCTTTTCTTGAAAGGGTTAAAAGTGAGGGATTTTTGGTTAAGTTGGATACAAACGGAGCGTTTCCTGAAAAGCTCGTCAGTCTTATAAAGTCGCATCTTGTTGACTATGTTGCAATGGATATTAAGAATTCTCCGAGTATGTACGGAAAAACAACGGGTATAGACCTTGATATTGAGGCGATTGGGGAAAGTGTGGCTTTCTTAATGAACGGAAATGTTGATTTTGAGTTTCGCACAACCGTTGTGCGAGAGCTTCACAGCGTTCAAAATATGATAGAAATAGGGAAGTGGCTTTCGGGAAACGAAAAGTATTTCCTTCAGATGTTTGTGCCGTCGGAAAATGTGCTGTGTGATGGTTTAACCCCATATTCAAAAGATGAGCTTGAAGAATTAAGACAGGCAGTTTTGCCCTATGTTCCAAATGCAAAGTTGAGAGGGGTTTAAGGTTATCGTGCACAGGAGACGGAGAATTGTTTCCTGTATCCTTCCACTTTTTCAGCGGTTTCGGACGGTTCTCTGTCAGAAATTGAAGATAAGCATTATTCATATTGACATGGTATGTAAAATAAAAAAAATAAGGGAAAAAATCTTTGTTTTTAAAAGCCCTGAACTGCAATAAAGTCAGGTCTGGAAGCCATAAAAACGAAGGGAGACAGAGAACCGTCCCCTGTCTCCGCTTTTTTATGAAAATCGTAATGGTGATACTAAGGAGACATGATGTATGAAAAAATACTTTTTATGTTTTATAGCAATTTTAGTATTTGTGATAGGCCTATCGGGATGCGCTATCAACAATGCAGAAAACAACAGTTCCGATTCTTTTAGTGCTGATAAAGAGACCTCAAGAACAGAACTCAACTGTAAGTTTACCGAAATGCCCGAAAAAAGAACTGACTTTGCCGAAGTGTTTATATCGGATGATATCGCAATTTTTTCTTTTATCGTTGCAGGTATGGATACTTCCTCAACGGAATTGGTTACCTACGATCTGCTTTCCGATAAATTGCTAGGAAACTTGGATCTCGGCGAAGATGACATAAACGTATTTCCAACCGAAAATGGCGAATTTGCAGTCTTTTCGAAATCTGAAAAACGTTTTTGCATTTACAATTCTTGCTGCGAAATTATTTCTTCCAACACAATTAAAACGGTAAATGAGGAAATCGGTTTTGTTGGGTATAACGGCGAAGACCTGCTGCTGACACTTCCCTTATCAGGAAAGGTCGCAATATATGATATTTCCGCAAATACGCTTACCGATACAAAATTGCCATCTGATTCCTACCAATACATTGGAACCTATGGAGGCAATTTCTTGATTGAATCTTACGAAAAAGGTATTGTTTCTATTTCCAAGGAGGGGCAAACAACCGAGTTGCTCAACGGCTCTTCTGCACAAGTCGCCGGAAGCGCATACGCAGCGGGAGTAAAAGGTGATTATGTAACCTTATTTCCATTATCGGGAGGCGATCCCGTTATGGCGTTGCAAAAAGGAAACGGCGAAGTCTTTTGTGCATCTGATGGGGTTTATCTTCTAAGTCACTCCCAATCGAGCGATTTAAAAGATGACATATATTTATATTCCACGGATACAATGACCGTATCTGAAGCTTGTGCAAACGGTCAGGTAGTAGATGCAGCCATCTATCGTAAAGGTGCTGTTACCGTAACAAGAGAAAATTTTGGCGAAATCCTAGAATACAGTTATTTTGATTTCAGCAGTTCCGATTTTGTATCCATCAATTCCCAAGCATATGATAATAGCATTTTAAATGGTATTGAACCATTACCCATTCCGCAAGGCAGCACAGAGACGATTCAGCTCATTAACCGAATACAAAACGACTATGGAATAAGAATAGTATATGAAGAAGGAATTTTTGATTTGGAGCGTTTGGGCTTTACAATTACTTTTACGAGTGAGGATAAGGCAACAGAAAAAGCACTGCTTTTGGAAAAACTGTTTCAATTTCTTCCGAACGGACTTCTAAAAGAGATGAATGACAAGCGCCCGGTTGTTATTTATTTGTGTGAAGGGTTAATGCCCTCTGCAGGTGGTATTAATACCGTTTTGGATGGCTATAATGTCTCATTCTTATCGGTAACGGGCAATGATGACTATTTTCTAAGTGTTGCCTCACATGAAATGGCACATGCCATCGAACAAGGAATAAGCAGCGAAATATTGTCCGGCTGGCGTGAAATGATGCCAAAAGAAGCGCAAAATGCATACAGCGATCTTTCTCTTACGGTTGAGTACACTCCCGACGATAAGGGTAAAACACCCGTATGGTTTATTGATGCATATGGTCGCTCAAGTGAAATCGAAGACCGTGCCGTTATATTTGCTGCTATGTTCGATTCGTATTTAAGCAGAGATTATTCAATCTTCTCTTATGAAGGTATAAGCCAAAAGGCAGACTACTGGTGTAAAATGCTTGATGAATCTTATGATTCTTGCAAAAACTCGGAATTTAATTGGAAAAGATGAGGGCTTAAAGTAACTTGTATTGTCAATAATCAGAAGGATACAGGGGACGGTTCGAAACCGCTGAAAAAGTCCCCTAACGCCTTTAATCTCACACCGCTGTGCGCACACTTCTTTGCGCGCGGCGGTTTTTAGTTAACACTATTTTTACTTATAGTTCACAAATGCATAGATAAATTATGCTAATATAAATTTGATAAAAAAGTTTTTTTACGCTCGTTTGCCTTTTCCGCAAGTATAAAAAAAGACAAACGAATTATTTTTTCTAAAACATCAGAAAGGAACGGTTCTTTTTATGAAAGCTATCAAAAAGGCTCTGTCGTTTTTATTATCTTTTGCATTGATATTTTCCATATGCGGCACAAGTGTTTTTGCAGAAGGAATTATCGAGGAAGACTTTTTTACAGAAAATCTAGGTTCATATTCAGGCACATGCGGCGAGAATTTATCTTGGGTTTTAGACAGCGCAGGCACGCTTACTATTTCAGGCACGGGTGATATGTATGATTACCCATTCAACAACGCTCCTTGGTACTCGATGAATAGTCAAATATACTCAGTTGTTGTCGAAAATGACGTAACCTCCATTGGAGAGGGCGCGTTTCACAATTGTGATAATATCGTTTCTGCCTTAGTCGGTGAATCGGTAGCAACGATTGGCGCGAAAGCATTCAGCTTTTGCTATTACCTTGAAAACGTAACTCTTCCAAACTCTCTTATCACCATCGGGGACTATGCGTTTGAAGATTGCGAGTATCTTGAATCTATCCTTATTCCCAACTCGGTTATCACCATAGGAAACTATGCGTTTTCAGATTGTAACTACCTTTACGATGTTAACTTGGGGAGTTCGGTGGAAACTATTGGTCATAATGCTTTCAGTTGGTGCGGTTACCTTGAAACTATAACAATCCCGGCCTCTGTTACAAGCATAGGGGAACGCGCATTTTATGAGTGCGAATATCTTTATGAAATTAACGTAGAGGAAGATAACCAATATTATTCATCTGAAGACGGCGTTCTTTTCAACAAAGACAAAACCTCGCTCATTTGTTATCCGCAATATAAATGGGAAGAAAGCTATTTGATTCCCGAATCTGTTGTTTCAATAGAGAATTATGCATTTTACTATTGTCAATTTCTCAACGAAATTACTATTGGTAATTCTGTAACTCATATTGGTACAGATGCCTTTTATCGCACGGGATATTACGACACTTCATCAAACTGGAACGCCGGCGTTTTGTATTTGGGCGATTATTTGATTTCGGCAGAAAACGGCAAAATATTCAGAGATTACGTAGTTAAAGACGGCACAAAAGTTATTGCCGATAACGCTTTTTGGCTTTGCGAATACCTAATTACAGTAGAAGTGCCAAGCTCTGTGATTGCTATTGGCAACAATGCATTTTACAGCTGCACTGCACTTGTTGAAGTAAACGTAGCAGAAGATAACCCCAATTATTCTTCAACAGAAGGTATTCTTTTTAACAAAGAACAAACCGAGCTTGTATGTTTCCCTGCAAATAAACAAATGACAAGTTACACCATCCCCGAATCCGTCAAAACTATTGGAGACTATTCGTTTGGATATTGCACCACGCTTTCGCAAATCATTATAGGTGATTTTGTTGATCACATTGGGGATTTTGCTTTCAGCTATTGCGAAAAATTAAACTCCATTACAATTCCCGCTTCCGTAGTTTACCTTGGGCACGATGCGTTTTCAAATTGCTCTGCTCTCACAGAAGCTACTATTGACGCTTCTATAAACAAAATTGAGCAAAGCACCTTTTACTATTGCACTGCGCTTCTGGAAATTAGCTTGCCAAATACCATAACCTCTATTGGTGATACTGCATTCTATCAATGTTTAGCTCTCACGGCTATCGACATCCCCGATTCAGTAACCTCAATTGGTGAATTAGCGTTTTATTACTGCCCGAATCTTTCCTCTGTTAAGATTTCCGATTCATTGGAATTTGTTGGTCAAGAAGCGTTTTATTGGTGTCAAAATCTTTTATCGATAACTCTTCCCGAATCAATTATCACAATAAAAGGTCGAGCCTTTGGACATTATCACGATTGGGACATCAATGGCAATTTAACAATTGAAAATTTCACCATCACAGGTGTAAAAGGCTCCGAAGCGGAAAGGTATGCAGCAGAAAACGGATTGGCATTTATATCCATTGCTCCCTCTCTCCCCGGAAAAGATAGCAACATCTATATGGATAGCACCTCGGGCTTGATGCCTAACGTTACGGCTAATTCAAAAGCCTCAGACATTATTTCCGAGCTTTCAAGCTATAATATTTCCGTTACCATAACAAATGCAAACGGAGATACTCTTGATACCGCCGACTTGATTGGAACGGGCTGCAAAGTTTTAGCCTCAGACGGAACCGAATATACCGTTATCGTGTGCGGCGATGTCGATGGAACAGGCAATGTAAACTCAACAGATTATTTAAGAATCAAATCATTGTTCCTTGGTCAACTCACTCTCGACCAACCGTATTTAATCGCAGCAGATGCCGACGGAAGCGGCTCTATCAATTCAACAGACTATTTCAGAATCAAGAGCTGTTTTCTCGGAACCTTCGATTTGTATGCATAAATAAGCCATACTCGGTTTTTTTATAAAAATCAGTGAATAAATAAAGACCTAACAGGCACTTTGTTTATTTGAGTGAGAGGACACGTATTGCAAGCAATCCGCACTGCTTGTTGTTGCTCTCGCAAAAGGGGGACAGGGGACGGTTCTCTGTCTCCCTGGGGCGTTTTCGATATTGACATGATATGTTAATCGTGCTACAATGAAAAAAGGATATGGAAAAAAGTCTGTCTCCCTGAATCGCCCGGCAGAAATATTAAAAAGATGATAAAAATAGCAATTAAAGGATAAAATTAATAAAATACGGAGAAGGGATAAGGAGACGGAGAACCGTCCCCCGTCTCCCGATTGTTTTCAGGGGACCGTCCCCCGTCTCCCGATTGTTTTTCTACATTAAAGGCGTTTGGAGAAAAGACGTTACAATATAATCATGAAACATAAAGGAGAAAAAGTGAAAAAATTATCGTTTTTAGTTGCTCTTTGTTTGATTGTCTCGATGCTTTCAACTTTGGTGAATAGTAGGGCATTAAGCGCCTACTATTCCGATGAAAATCCGAACCTTCAAGAAGATGAAATCAACTATGCGCTTGGCGCACCGTATTCTTACGATATGGGAAGCGAATCGTTTTTGGATGGTTACTCGGATGAGCTTTGCAATATTTTAAATGACGGTATCATCCCAACAAGCAAAGCTTCGGGTAAGATGGTTTCTGTTTACGGTGCATTAAAAGAGGTTGTAATTGTTTTTGACCTCGGTGAACAGTATTCGGATATCAACAGCGTTAATGTGTGCGGTGTTGTTAATAATGATGAAACGGGATTTTCCGAAGAGTATACCAAAATTTGGTTCTCTGCTGATGGTAACGAGTTTGAAAGAAACAAGGACTTCACATTGGAAAAGGAACAAATAGAAGGTGCGGTTGATGTGTTCAACTATTACTTCAGGTTTTCTTCTGATGTAAATGCCCGATATGTTAAGATTTTTATGTATAGCACAGTGCCTCTCCTGTCTTTGGGAGAGATTCAAGTCATAGGCGGTGAGACGGCGGAAGACACATCTAACGATGAGGAACAAATCGTTGGAAGCGGTATAATCGGTGCGGAGACAGCATGGACATTGACGAATGACGGCACACTTACTGTATCGGGAAATTGTCCAATAACTAATTTCGTATCGCCTTATTCAACACCTTGGAACGATTTCAAGGAAAAAATAAAAAGAGTTGTAATAGAAAACGGTATCACAGCTATAGGCGAATATGCGTTTTGCGATTGTCAGTTTATTGAAGCGGTAACAATTCCTTCAACTGTTTTGTTTATAGGCAACCATGCTTTCGGTGCTTGCTTGGAGCTTAAATCGGTAACTATACCCTCGTCGATTACAGCCATAGGCGAAGATGCGTTTTATAGTTGCATATCTCTTGAAACTGCTGTTATCGGTGATTCGGTTACAACTATAGGTGAAGACGCATTCTTTGGTTGCACTGCTTTGAAGAAGTTGAAAATTGGATCTTCGGTTACAACAATAGGAAATTATGCATTTTCTCGCTGTAAATCCCTTGAAACCGTAACAATACCATCATCGGTTGAAATTGTGGGGAAATCCGCTTTTGAAGGTTGTGAAAAGCTCAATGGCGTTAAAATGGGCAAAAATGTTAAGGTAATAGAAGAAAGAGCATTTTTTGATTGCTGTAGCTTGAAAACCATAACCGTACCCGCTTCCGTTGAAGCTCTCGGCGAAATGTCTGTAGGATATTATCCGAGTGAGGAAGAAAACCTTGCTTTTGCGGATTTTACAATATACGGTGTTGTTGGCTCTGCCGCTGAAGCATATGCAAATGAAAACGAAATTGGGTTTGCTGAGCTTGAATTTTGTTTTGAATTTACGGATTCTGAAATTTTCGTTAAAGACGGTATTGTATGGGGTATCAAAGAAGGCGTGTTGCTTTCACAGCTTAACGATGTTGTTTCGGGTGAGTACACTGGAACGAATGCAAACGGTGAGGAGCTTTCCGCGGATTCAAAAATCGGAACCGGAACAGTTATTGCGGATTCCAACGGTAGCTTTGTAACCGTTGTTGTTAAAGGCGATACTGACGGAGACGGCAGCGTTACTTCAACCGATTATGTTCAGATAAAAAAGGCATTTTCCAAATCCATATCCCTTGAAGGTGTGTATGCACTGGCAGGAGACACCAACGGAGATGGAGAAATCAATACCACAGACTATATTCAGATAAAATCTCACTTTCTCGGGAATTCGGATATATACGCTTAAACAGTGAGAAAAGCTACGCCATATATGCTTAAGCTAATGCTGTTTTGATAACTTTGTAACATAACTTTATGTTGTTATATTTAACACAGAAAGGAGACAGGGAACGTTCTGTCTCCTCGTTTTCCTGTTAATAAGAAACAGCAGATACTCTTTAACAAATAGTTATTGGGTATCTGCTGTTTTAATTCAATTTGAGTAATCGTAAAAAAGGTACAAATACGAATTTTTGCGAATGTATGGATAAAGAAATTATATATAAATTATCCCAGCAAAAATTCCTCTGTTGCTTTTACGGTTGCTTCCGTTGTGAAGAATTTGCCTCTTTCCTCGGCTTTTGCCTTGTAATGTTTAAGCAAATCGGGGTTTGAAACAAGGGATTTTATGCCCTCATACAACGCTTCGTCTGTATTTTCGGTAACGATGCCCCATTCGTTATTCTCTCCCAACATTTCTTTCATTCCTGAAACTTCGGTTGTGCAAACAGGGGTAGAAACAATAAGCGCTTCCGTTGCGGCTGTGGAAAAGCCTTCAGCAAAACTTGAACAAACAAATAGGTCGCATTTTGAAACATATTTGTATGGATTTGTTTTGTATCCTAAAAAAGTGAAGGTGTCCGAGATGTTGTTGCTTTGTAAATACGATTCTATTGTTTTTCTTTCGTCTCCAACTCCCAATACATATGTATGAACATTTAATCCATCTTGCAACAAACGATAATGTATTCGAGCTAATCTATCAAATCCTTTGTTTTTTATAACCTTTCCAACACCGATGATTTTAATCTTGTTTGAATCAAATAAATTAAGTTCTACGGGTTCATCTTTTAAAGTGAGAATTTGTTTTGTTTCGTTGGTGTTAAATATCATACTTATGTTTTTTATCTCAGGATAAATAGATAAAAAGTCTTGCTTTACATAATTTGAAACGCAGGCGATTTTATCAAATTTTTTGTAGCATTTGTATGATTCTTTAAAACTTCTGAATGCCGCTGACGCTTTTTCCCTTGTGTGTTGCTCTATGTGTATCCAACATATTTTCTTTGTTGCATCGTCATTGCATCCGCTGATAATTCTTGCAGACGGGCCTTCAAGGTATGATACCTCAATATCGTATTTTTCCTTTACAAATCTTTTGTGGAGAAATTTTGGAGAAAACAGTTTCAGAATGTGGATATTACCTCGGAACGGCTTTTTGAAAATGGTGTTATATCTGATATGGGGTTTTAAAAATTGTTCGTTTACACCGCCACCAAAAAGGGCTGTTACGGTTATATCAAACTTGCTTTCATCCATATTATTTACAAGGTTTACCAAAACCTTTTCTGCACCACCATGCCCTAAATCGTGAATTAAAAACAGTATTTTTGTTTTTTTCATATTCCCTCTCAAATTCATATGAATTATTGTAAAATCAATTTTTACGGAAAGTGTTTTAGAAAATTATTTTCCGCTAATATACTTAGATGTCATATTACCGAAATATACTTCGATGTCATATTCCTCAAATGCACATCAAAGTCATATTCCTCAAATGCATTTTGTAAATAAAATTTTCGTTTACGTTTAATAAAAGAAGCTATTCTTTTTTAATATTGCCTTTATAATATGCAACTGCAAGTTCTGTAACAAGGCCATAACTTGCTGAACCTTCGCTTTGTCCTTGACTTTGGAGCAACGTGTTGTTAATAGAGTTTGTCGCGTCGGAAATAATTTTTATGCTTGTTGAGTGCAGAAAATCTGCAAGGTTGGAGCTTTCTTTTTTGTAAATAGCAGGGGTTGAAAGATATACCTTCTCATAAAGCTCGGTATCGGTAATATAAACAGAATCCAACAGATAACGCAATATTTCTGTAAGTCCGCTGTATCTGATGAATGGGTCATTGCTCTTTAAGCAAACAAGAAATGCAATGAAATTTGCTTCATCTTCTCTTGCAATCCCCCTTTGGTGTGCCATCTCGTGAGCAGTTGTGAATGGAATCATAAAATCGGGGTATGCAATACTCACATTTGATTCACCTGTGAAAAAGGAATAAACCCCTGAAATCCTTGTATAGGGCATGAGCTTTGATATTGCCAGAACCTTTGGCCTTGAATAGAAGTCTCCCAAAAATTCCAAATCGTCGCAAAGTAATGTGTAAGTTCGATTTAGCTTTGATACAAGGGATAAGTAAGAATAGGGCATAAGCCCCTTTCCGTTACAATCTGTGCTTATTTTCGGGGCTAATTCTTCAAGCTCTAAAGAAACCCAGTTTACCATTTCCAAAACATCTTCTGTTTCAACACCCTTTCTGTCAAGAACCATTTCGTCGCTCACCGTTGTTCTGAAATAACAAGGGGCAAATGCAGACAGAAACAGTGATAAAATAAGAAAAAGCACACCAACAAGCCAAAGAGTGTTTCTTGTTAAATGCTTTCCTTCTTCAACATCGGGAGCAAAAAACATAACGATAACCGAAATCGGCAAAAAGAGAAAAACAAGGGCTTCCGCAAGTGAAAAAGGTATAATTGAGGTTAATGTTGCAAGAAAAAAGCGAATAAATCCCCCTGTATATTTTGCAAAAAAATCCGCAAGGGTTGTTGAAAGCCGTGAAGAAATATATATTAAAATTGAAATCACAAGAAAAACAGCATTGTAGTAAAAAAATCTGTTTCGACTTTTAAAGCTGTCATTTCTCGGTTTGTTTTGTCTGCCCATCCTCCAAAATCCTTTCTGTTGTAATTATAACTGTATACGAGTGAAAATTCAATCCCTATTTTAAATTTTTTTGAAAAAACATATGAAAAACAGAAAAATTAACGATTTCGTATTATATATCACTTGAAATAATGTTATTTATAAAGTATTCTTATATAAAAGTTCTTGAAAATGGGAAAGAATTGGAGTATAATAGTACCCGATAAATTGACAGAGGTAAAATAATATTGAAGAATAAAAAGAAGATAATAACCGTTGCGGTTTTTGCTTTGGCTTTTCTTCTCGCCTTGCCTGTTGCCAATAGTAACTCAGATAACGGAGCAGAGGCGGTTACCCCGTATGTTCAGCTTGAAGAAACAGCATATAGCATAACCGTTGACGAAAATACGGTTTGTGTTCTGAAAGAAAAAGAAACGGCAGAAGAACTCGTTGGCGACCTTGTTATAAAGGCAAAAGAATATTATTCTGCTGAAATAAATGTTTCATTGCTCAATAAAATAGTAATTAAAGAGGGGAAATATCTTCCCGAAAGCATCAATACCCTTGAAGAAGGTAAAAAAGCATTAGGGCTTGATGTCCTTATGGGAGCACCTTCGGTTTCTCTTGAAAACGGTGAAACTCTTGTTTTGTCTCTTTCAGATTCTGACCTTACAGAAGAATACATAGAAACAGAATATAAAACAGAATACACATATGTTTACGGTGTTAACGAAACATACGAAAAAGTCTTGACCGTCGGTGAAAACGGAGTTGTTAAGCGTGTTTACGAAACAACAAATAAAAACGGTGAGGTCTTTTATGAAACTCTCGTTTACGAAACTGTTCTTTCAGCTCCTGTAAATCAGGTAATTGAGGTTGGTGTAACACCTTCAATGCAACTTGCATCAACGGAGCTGGCGTTTTTTGTTCTTCCATATGTGGGAAGGGTCTCCTGCTCATATGGTTACAGATATCTGGGC
The DNA here is from genome assembly GCA_045577455.1 of Eubacteriales bacterium. Taxonomy (GTDB): domain Bacteria; phylum Bacillota; class Clostridia; order Oscillospirales; family CAG-382; genus SIG653. Next base: position 5,515 of record JAZNIJ010000176.1, on the reverse strand, counting down.
GGATATGAGTTTCATAAAGGGATTGACCTTGTTGCCAAAAGCGGAAGCTGTTACGGTGATATTGTTGTTGCCGCAGCAGACGGAGTTGTTGTTGAGTCGGGTTATTCCGAAATGAGGGGTAACTATGTTATTATAGAGCATGAATTTGGGTTTACAACCACATATATGCATTTCAGCAAACGGCTTGTTTCAGCAGGTGATGTTGTTTCAGCAGGAGATTCTGTTGGCAAAATCGGCTCAACAGGCAGAGTTACAGGGCCTCATCTCCATTTTGAAATAAAACAAAACGGAAAAAATGTAAACCCTGAAGATTATTTAAAATTTGAATAAAAAATATTATTATATATCCGGAGGATAATTATGGCAATTAAAAATGCACACCTTTTAGAGGTTTATGAAAAAACAGCAAAACGCAATCCAAACGAACCTGAATTTCTTCAGGCAGTAAGAGAGGTTTTTGAATCTCTCGACCCTGTTGCAGACAAAAGACAGGATTTAATTGAAGCAGGCGTGTTTGAAAGAGTTGTTGAACCGGAACGTTTCATTATGTTCCGTGTAAGCTGGGTTGACGATAACGGTAAGGTTCAGGTTAACCGTGGCTACAGAGTACAGTTCAATTCTGCTATCGGCCCATACAAAGGCGGTATCAGACTTCACCCATCTGTAAACTCATCTGTTATTAAGTTCCTTGGCTTTGAACAGATTTTCAAAAACTCCCTCACATCACTTCCTATGGGCGGTGGTAAGGGCGGTAGCGACTTCGACCCAAAAGGCAAGAGCGACGGAGAAGTTATGCGTTTCTGTCAGTCATTCATGACAGAGCTTGCAAAGCATATCGGCGCAGATGTTGACGTTCCTGCAGGTGATATCGGAACAGGCGCAAGAGAAATCGGCTATATGTTCGGTCAGTATAAGAGACTTCGTAACGAATTTACAGGCGTTCTCACAGGTAAGGGTCTCACATACGGTGGCTCTCTCGTTAGAAAACAGGCAACAGGTTACGGTCTTTGCTACTTCACAAACGAAGTTCTCAAAGCAAAGAATGATTCCTTTGAAGGCAAGAGAGTTGTAGTTTCCGGTTCAGGTAACGTTGCAACATATGCTGCAGAAAAGGTTATGGAGCTTGGCGGTAAGGTTGTTGCAATGAGCGACTCATCCGGATATGTTGTTGACGAAAACGGAATCAACCTCGATGTTATCAAACAGCTTAAAGAAGTTGAAAGAGCAAGAATTTCTGAATATGCAAATCGTGTTGAAGGTGCAAAATTTGTTGAAGGATGCCATGGTATCTGGACAGTTAAATGTGATATAGCACTTCCTTGTGCAACTCAGAACGAAATCAATCTTGAAGACGCAAAAGCACTCGTTGCAGGCGGAACAAAGGTTGTTTGCGAAGGTGCAAATATGCCTTGTACTCCTGAAGCAATTGAACTTTTCATCAGCAGCGGATTGGATTTCGGCCCTGCAAAGGCAGCAAACGCAGGTGGCGTTGCAACAAGCGGTCTCGAAATGAGCCAGAACTCTATGAGATATTCATGGACAGCAGAAGAAGTTGATGCAAAACTTAATATGATTATGAAAAATATCTATAAAGCAGCTTACGATGCATCTGTTGAATACGGTGTTCCCGGTAACCTTTTGGTTGGTGCTAACATTGCCGGCTTCCTTAAGGTTGCAGAATCCATGAAAGCACAGGGTATTGCATACTAATTAAATATTGTAGCTTGTATTTTGTCGGGGAATCGAGAGATTCTCCGACTTTTACTTAACGAGGAATTTTGTGGGTGTTTACTAACGAAATTTAACGAGGGATTTTGTGGGTGTTTTTGAAAAAACACCCACACCCAAAAACTTCAATACCCTACGGGGTAAGTGGGGAATATAAAACAAAAGGGAAGGCAACAGTGCATTTTGTCGCTTCCCCTTTTTTTACGAGGTTTTCGTGGGTGTTTTTGAAAAAACACCCACACCCAAAAACTTCAATACCCTACGGGGTAAGTAAGAAATACAAAACAAAAGGGAAAGCAACGGTTTAATTTGTCGCTTTCCCCTTTTTTACGAGGTTTATCGTGGGTGTTTTTAAAAAAACACCCACACCCAAAAACTTCAATACCCTACGGGCTAAGTAAGAAATACAAAACAAAAGGGAAAGCAACGGTTTAATTTGTCGCTTTCCCTTTTTGACAATGTTTCGTAGGTGTTTAACTAACAAAATTTAACGAGGGTTTATCGTGGGTGTTTTTAAAAAAACACCCACACCCAAAAACTTTTAATGCCCTTCGGGATAAGTAAGAAATACAGAACAAAAGGGAAAGCAACGGTTTAATTTGTCGCTTTCCCTTTTTACAATATGTGAAGTTTTCACTTGCCCGAAGGGCAAACTTAGTTGGATAATCCGAGGCGGATTATCCATCCGCTATGCGTTAACAAAGTAATCTAATGATTTGCCGTCAATTTCGATAATAACATCCTTTGGGCTATAGAAATGCTGTAATGTTCCTCTTACACAGCTTAGTAATAATTTACCCTTGCCCTCTGGGTTGGCAAAGTATATATCGCCAAATTCCTTTGAGGATAAGTCAACATAAACATACATACCGTCAAAGCTGTAGGACAAAACCGTTGTTCCTTTGGGTAGTGCATTATATTCAACAAGAAGGGAAATTATATCTTCCATACTGCCGTCGCAATATGTTTCAATTGTTTCTATACCACTGAAATCCTCATTTGGAACATAGAGCTTTATATACCTTGTAAAGCCGATTGGAGAATCGTATAATCCGTGTCCTGAGAAAATTTCGCCCTCAACGGTGAAGAATACCTTTTCAACATCAAAATTATCAATTATGGTATTTACCAAAGCTTCAATAATGTTTGATTCTTCAGTGCTTCCGCCCATATTTTCCACAAATTCTTTGGAAAGGTCAATTTTTGCTATATCGCCTTCAATTTTGAATGAAAGGACTTTAACACCCTTTGGAACAGCACCAAATTCAGCAAGAGTTGAAACAAGGTCGTTTATTGTGCCGTCAAATTCATAAATGAAAAGCTGATAATCCATACCACCGTTGCAGGGAAGCCACATATTAAGGGGTTTGTTTTTGTTGCTGTGGCTCAGGTTTCCATCGTTGCAGTAAACTGTGTAGCTGTTGCCGTTGTGCCAATTTTCACCTTTCTTAACAAGCAACCATTGTTTTCTGTTTTGGCTGAAGTATATTTCAGAAACAGGGCTGTTTGCAAACGCATCTTTTTCTATTTCTGTAACATTTTCGGAAATGGTTACTTTTTTAAGGTTGTTACAGCTTCCAAAAGCACCTTCTTGGATTTGATTTACATATTTAGGCAAAACAACGCTTTCCAAAAAATCACAGTCATAAAACGCATATGATGATATGTAATTTGTTCCGTTTTCAATTTCATATGATGTGTTCTTTTTGGCTGAAGGGTACATCAAAAGATGGGATTTTGTTTTTGTATACACAACGCCATCAATGGATACCAGATATTCATGCTTGCTGTCAACGGTTATCTCTGAAATATTTTTGCAGTTCAAGAAAATCTCTGCACCAAACTGACTAATCTTTTCGGGTAAATGCACCTTTTTCAATGAAGTGCAACCCTCAAAAGCAAAGCTGTATATAACGGTTAATTTGCTTGGTAAATCGAGAGTTTCAAGGGATGAGCAACCTTTAAAGGCATTGTATCCTATGCCTGTGATATTGTTTGAAAACTTGATTTTTTTCAAATTTGTAAGACCCTTAAAGGTGTCTGCTCCAATATGCTTTATGCTGTCTGACATTGTGATTTCTGTAATTTTGTCTTTGTGATAAAGCCAAGGTGCAGTTTCGTTTGTGGAATCCTTTATTTTTCCGTTGCCGTTCAGAGTTAGTATGCCGTTTTCAAGCTCCCATGTAATGTCCCCATATACCCCTTTGGTTGCCTTTTCTTCGGTGGGAGTGTTATCGCCATTTTCTGTGCTTGAATTTGAAGAATCTTCTTCTGATTCATCTGTGGATGTGTTTTCCGATGTGCTTGCTGATTCGTCTGTAGATGTGTTTGGTTCATCAGCTGACTGTGCTTCGGATGAATTTGCAGATTCATCTGTTGAGTTGTTTTCAGATTCATCTGCGGATGTGTTTTCCGATGTGTTTGCGGATTCGTCCATGGATGCGTTTGCGGATTCGTCTGTAGATGTGTTTTCTGTGGATTTTGGGTTATCGTTGTTTGTTAAAAATAACGCCCCGAGAACTATTGCCAATATAACAAAAACTATAATTATCCAGAATGTTGGTTTTTTGTAACTCATTGTGTTTTTCACCCTTTCTTTAACGCTTGTTGCACCAAATGATACAGGATATGCAGAAAATATGGGTTTTCTTACGCTACATTCAAGAATTGCATATGCATATTGCTTTCTTTCGATGTTGCTGTATGATTCTATAACCCTTTCGTCGCAAGCATATTCTATATCCCTGCAAAGCAAAATAAACCATACCCAAACAAGGGGGCAGAACCAATAAACAGAGAGAGCAACAAATGCTAATAATTTGCTTATATGGTCAAGCCGTTTTATATGTACCTTTTCATGGGCAATAATGTGTTTTTCCGTTTCCGAAGATAAGTTTACAGGCATATATATTTTGGGTCTTATTATCCCAAAAACAAAGGAAGAATCTATGTCTTCGCATCTTCTTACCCCGTTTTCGTCTTCGGTGAAAACAGAAACTTTCTTTTTCAGCTTCAGATATCCAAAAGCACCGTATGATAAAAACAGAACGGTAACAGAGAGCCAAACAATGCTTAAAACATCAAGCACACTTGTTTTTACCTCTTTGTTTTGTGAGCTTTCAGAGCTTACCCCCGATGTTACTTCGGTGATTTTTGATACTGTGCCGTTTGAAGTGTTGTCGTTTGATACTGTGCCGATTATGCCGTTTGAAGTATTATCGTCCGATACTGTGCCGATTATGTTGTTTGAAGTATCATCGTCCGATGCTGTGCCGATTATACCGTTTGAAGTATTATCGTCCGATACTGTGCCGATTATGTTGTTTGAAGTATCATCGTCCGACGTTGTGTCGATTACGTCGGTTGAAACAGATTCGCTGTTATCTGTTGATATATTTTCCTCTGAAGTAATTTCTCCCTTGCTTTCGGTAACTCCAAATGTTTCTTCAAGGGAAAGCTCGGGAACAAGTCCAAAGCTACTTTCCAAGGAAAACGGAACTAAAAGGCGTATTCCAACAAGCAACCAAAGAACACATATATTCCTGTGAGACGCTTTCTTTTTTGAAATCTGACGAATAAGAAGTATTACGCATATCAGAATCGAGGCGGAAATACCAAGCTCCAAGACACTTAAAAATGCCTTTGTCATTTTAATTTCCTCCGTTTTCGATTATTTTCCTTATTTCGTCTATTTCATTTTGAGACAGATTGCAATTTTTTGCAAAAGCCGCTATAAACGATGGAACAGAGCCGTTAAAACGCTTTTCCATAAGCTCTGCAACTTCAT
>JAZNIJ010000175.1:0-5186 GCA_045577455.1 Eubacteriales bacterium | reverse complement strand
TAAAGCGGCGATGCACAAAGTTCATTATCAAACTTTACAAAAATACGGCAACCGTTTCCGTTTAAGAGTTTTGCATCTCCCATAATTTCTTCAAGATAGCACATTTTAGTTTGTGCCGTTAGTTCAGCCTTTTCAGGCTCTGTCATAGGATGGAGAGGATATGTATCCGATACTTTTTGAAGTTCGTTATAAAATTCTTCTGCAAAACGCAGAAGCTTTTCCTTTGAATCTGTTTCATAGTACACAATCTGAGGTGCACTGCATGCTTGTTGGTCGTTTACACATACATCATGAGCAAGAGCCTCAAGCTTTTCTCTTGTACATCCTTTTTCCGTAAAGTAACTAAAGCTTATTCTGTTACCCCATTCAACAATATTAACGCCTTTGGGGGCAAGCTCTCTGACACCTGAAACAGCCCCATCAGAACCCCATACAGCAACTGTATTACACAAGCCAAAAAGCTCGGTTAAAAGTTCCTTATCCTTTGATGAGAGAGGGAACACATAAAAATACGGGCATAAGCTCTCATCTTCTGCACAAAGCTTTTCAATCATCTTCATTGCGACCTTGTGCGCTCCTGATGCCGTTTTAATAACATTTATATTTCCTGTTAAAAGTCCTTCCACAGAACTGAAAAACGGGAGCATTGCATCATTTGAGCTTGTAACATGCCCTAAAACACCAACGGGCATCCAGCCCTCGAACTGTTCTTCGCGGCTTGTCTGACGTGAAATTTCAAAAGGCAGTCCGCCAAGCTCTCTGTTTATCTTTTTATAAAGCTCTTTTTCAGATAAAACAGCAAGAGAATCTTTTTTTATCTGCATTGCTTCATCTTTTGAAAAGCCGAGTTCCATAAGTTCCGAAACCAGAAACTCTTTATCTTCTGCCACGAAATGACCGAGCTTATCAAGGCTCGAAATAACTTTTCTAATATCTAAAATATTGTTTGAAAGGTCTATTATTATCTGTTCATTTATTCCATCCAAACAATTTTCTTTTTCAATGTTAACTTTTTTACCTCTTATAATAAATTCCATAACCATCTTCACCTCTATCTTTTCAAAAGTTCGCTTGCTTTTATTGCACAGCTTTTTGTTGCACTTGTTCCGGCTCTTCCAAGAATCTCCATATACGGTGTTTTTATACCGCATCCGCATTCCTCTGCATCATGAAGCACCGCCATATCGCCCATAAGAACCGATACCGCAGGTACACTCATAAGGTGAGGAGTAATGAAGTTGGCAAAACCGGGAGTGCCATTAGGCAATGGCTTGAGATTTTCAACATCACGGATAATCATTCTGCTATATACAGGGATGTGGAAATGATGGTTTTTACACTCAAAGTAAGGAACAGAATGTTCTGTTGAGCCATATCCATCACGGCAATTCTGCTGAGGGATTCCAAGCATTTCTTCCACAAGTGCATAAAGCTCTCTTTTCTGAATTTGCTTGTCGGCGTATCCTTTCCAACCTCCGCCAAGCAATGTCATTGACTTTGTATTAAGTTTTAAAGGTCTGTGTCCTGTGTCTTTCATTTGTTTTACTGTAAAATACAGAAATGACGGAAAACCAAAAATTCTGACAGGCTTACCTTGTCTTTCATATTCTTCTAAAGCTGCTATTGTTCCGTATACATCAAAATCGTGTCCCTGACCATTATAGCGAAGGGCAAAGAAAGTATCATTTACGGGAGCATAGCTCAAAAGTCCAAGGTCTGTTTTTGCAGTACCTAAATCCTTGCTGACCTCTGCAGGTTCATATGTAAAGAGAAGATAATTTGTAAGTTCGTCAGAAAGAAATCCATAATAGCGAAATTCGTTCTCTATCATAGAATTTCCGAAATCGAAGCTGTCCTTATCAAAAAACATCTGGCTTTTCTGTCCGCCTGTGCCTGAGCTTGTTGCATGTTCTGTAATTGTTTCAAAGGGAACAGAAAGAACCTCATATTGTTTAAAGAAGTTTGCATGTATAGGTGGGATTTTTTCTAAATCCTTTTCTGTTTTCAAATCCTCAACCTTAAAGCCTGCATCGTCACACAAATTTCTGAAAAATTCACAATTTTCAATATGATGTGTTAAACATTCTCTCATAGCATCCAAAAAAAGTTCCGATGAATTTTTCTGGTCGTAAACATCTTCAATTTTTAAAAGTCCATGTCTTGCAGTCATAAATATCACCTCGTTATTTTTATACTTTTTAAATGATTATCTAATTTTATTTTTAATGCGATTCCAGAGCAAAATCGTACCATAACAAAGAACCCCGACTACAACAGACATTGCTGTGCAGAATCCGGCTGATAAGGGCAGATATGCCGCAGTTGCCGTAATACAACAAAAGTAGAACGGATGTATTGCATAATACGGTGTATTATTCCGACAAAATTGCATTATAAACTTGTGCACGGTTTTGTTTCCTGCTATCATATTCCGAAGTGCATACAATAGACCGGCAAGCAGGAGTACGCTTGATGCATTTGCAAATGCACGCAAAACACCCGGATACACGTAGCCCATATCCGAATAGGTGTATAATGCCGAAAGCTCGGTATGTGTTGTAATTGCGTACACAAAATAGCCAATCACAATCAAGGAAAGAGGAATAGCCAAAATGCCGTATAGTTTGCCTTTGTTTTTCGTGCGGCGCAACAGCTTGCCGAAGCTCACACCAATCAGGGCATGCGGCAGTAAGGAAATAAAGGTTAAGGAAACCGCATCTCTGCCGCCTACAAATGTCATAAGTATATAGTCAATTATTTTATTTCCCGTTGTTTTGTCATTCATATAAAGAAACGGACTGATAACAAAAAGCAATACTCCCAATCCTGCATACCCAAACATCGGCAATCTTAATTTTCGCAGTAGTGCTATTACAAGGTAGCACATCCCTGCAATAAAGAATACATTTATGTATGTTAGCATAACAGGAACGCGCATCATGGTTTCTTCCCATGCAGGTGTGAGTCCTGCTGCCATGCGGAAAAACTGACTTAAAACCATAGGCAATGCAAGCGAAAGTGCATTCCATAAAAATTCCATTATAATAAGCTTTACACCATACAGAGCAAGTGCTTTATCACTTTTTCCGGAAAATGCAGTGCCAACGCCCAATACGAACATAAAAATTGCTGCGCCGGTCATCGTTGCAATGATATAAATGATTTCATACGGTGCCACAATCGTATTGGGACCACCCAGCATCTGAAACGCATGGATAAATAAAATCATAGGGACAAACAAGCCTTTCATATAATCAAGCTCCACTTGTCTGCCTGTATTTATATCTGTTTTTGCAAACATCTCACAACCCCCTTGTCGTCTTTATGAATGCTTCCTGATTTTATCAGTCAGTTGTTGCATATACAGTTACATCTACATCATATATTTCACAAATTGTATAGAAAACATAATCATTTACACCATTTTTGTGATACTGTTCCATCTGATGATCGACAACCTTAACCATATCGTCATAGTCTTCTACAATAAGGTTTTCATAATCTTCCCACCATCTGCCGACTAAAATAACATATTCATTTTTTTCCTCTTTGGTCATAGCAAGCCAGTCTTCGGTTTCCTGAGCTAAAACATATTCCATTTCTTCATACGAAAGGGGAACAACATCGCCTTTTCCGTCAGCATTAACACCTGCGGGTGCTTCGCCTTTGCCATCTTCTGCTAAGCCGAGACCTTCACCTTTACCATCATCACCGGTTCCGCCAGGTTCGCCGCCCTTGCCTTCACCCTGATGATTTTCAATATACAAAGGAGAGAAAAGATATACGTCACCTGTATCTTTATCCCATTCCACAACATATCTTACAGCCTCGGAAATAAAACGAAGAGGAACGAAGGTTCTGCTATTGATAGTCGTTGCAGGGGAATCGAGTATAGCTTCAACGCCTACACTTTCACCAAGCTCTTCATCATATTTTGTGTAATAAGCTTTTGTGCTGTCTATCTGCATCGCAATAACGGGAACCGTGCTTCCTTTTTCGCACACATCAACCTGACGGGTATCATTATGCCAGTAAACATCGTAACCAAGCATTTCAGTAATCGCACGAACAGGAACCATTGTCCTATTATTAATAATCTGTGACGGTGTATCTGATACAACTTCATTAAGATCAACATATATTTTTCCGCTTGCAAAAACCGATACACTCATTCCCAAAACTAACATTGCCACCAATGCCACACATACTAAACCTTTAATTTTCTTCATGATAAATTCCTCCTAAATTTTATTTTTTATGTATTTTTTATGGTTCAACTATATTAAACTTTTCATCTTCTGCTATAGAAAACTCTGTAAGATTATCGGTAATCAGTTCGAAATATTTTTTGTCGCCATTGATTTTAACGTACTTGTCTATGCCTTGGCTGTTTCTTTGAAGAATGAGGAACAAACCATTTTTCGGGCAAGTTACAGAAACCTTTGCATCGTCTGCAAGCTCTCCCTTATACACAAGCATTACACCCGATTTAATGTGTACATTATAAGCTTCTTTTGTATCTGTAAGTGAAAAGTTTACCTTGAAATCCTGCTCAGCCAAAGCTTTTTTGTTTAAAACGATACTCATATAATCAAATATCATTTCTGATGTCATATTTTTTTGAATGCCTCCGTCTGATACAGCATTTTTTCCTTTTACTGCAAGGTTTCCATTTCTTAATTCTGATGCCGCTGAAAGATACGCATTTCGCCATGTTCCTGATTCTGCCTGATAACCAAGCTGTTCCAATGCATCTGCACAAAGCAATCTTGCATCTTGATTTTCCGGGTCTGCATAGACTAAAACATTAGTGATTTCCGCAACCCACTGATATTCACCTTTATCAAAATCTTCTTTTGCCTTTTTTATAATTTTGTCTGTATCACCAAGATATTCCATCCATTTTTTTGCACTGTCTGATGGAGGAAGAGGATTAAGATTTACAGGATTTGCGTCATACCATCCCATATATTTCTGATATACTGCCTTAGAATTGTGAGCAACCGTTCCGTAATACTGGCGAGTATACCAATTTTTCTCCAGTTCTTCCGGCAGCTGAATCATATTAGATATCTCATCCGATGTGTATCCCTGATTAATATAGGTTAATGTCTGATCATTGATGTATTTATAAACAGCAGCTGTATCTGTCATATATTCAACCACTGTCTCTTTTCCCCAATGCG
>JAZNIJ010000174.1:0-4833 GCA_045577455.1 Eubacteriales bacterium | reverse complement strand
TCCACAAGATTTTACAAATGGAAAAGAATATGTAATTAACACCTCGACAAAGAAAGTTCATTTACCTACTTGCAGATATGCAACAAGCTCATCAGCAAGCACATATTATGGCGATATTCAAACCCTTCTTAACGAAGGTTACACCCCTTGCGGAACTTGTAAACCGTCAGAAGATAGCTCATCGGGTGGTTCATCTTCGGGGGATGGAAGCGCAGAAAACAACAAAATCACACTTAATACAAAAACGAAAAAAATTCACCTTTCAGAATGCAGATATGCAAAAAATGCAACTTCCTCGAATTTGGAATCTTACACTGGGGATGTTTATGCACTTATTGAACATGGCTATAAGTTCTGTGCAACGTGCAAACCAAATAAAGTGATAACTTCATCCGGCTCTTCATCTTCGGAAAGCACAACAAACCCATTACTTCCTACGAACTCAAAATATACCATTGATGGAAAATTGCTTTTCGGTGTAAGAGAAAAAACAACTGCGTCAACTCTTCTTAAATCATTTGCATCTTCAGATTTGATTGTATGCAACGAAGAGGGAACAAAAGTTAACGGAAATAAATATGTTGGCACAGGATATTGCATTCGTTATATGAAAGACGGAAAAATTGTAGATTACCTTGAAGTTATTATAGCAGGCGATGTTGACGGTAGCGGTAGAGTCGACTCCACAGACTATTTAAAAATTAAAAATCAGTGGATGAACAAAATCACAACGACGGACGTATATGAAATTGCAGCTGACGTTGACAAAAGCGGAAGAATAGACTCTACTGACTATTTAAGAATTAAAGGGCATTTTGATGGTACTAGCAATTTATATGCATAAATCAGAAAAATTGGCATGGAGAAAACTGATGTTGAAAGTTATCCATCAGACTTAAAATGTATTTATGGATTTTATTGCAGAACTGTTATTTAGCATTATAGCGGAAGCGAGCATTGAGTTGCCCAATCCCAAAACACCGTTACCGTTTAAAATTCTTGCTTCAATTATAGTTTTTGCCATAACTTTTGGAATGGGTGGATTTTTGCTTTATGTGGGATGTACAGAAGTATGGAGCAGAAGTAAAATTTCTTCGGTTATAGTGTTTGTTTGCAGTATTCTGTTTTTCTGGGCAGGTGTACATCTTTTCCGCAGAATGTTTGGCAAGGGAAAAGAAAAATAAACTCTTTAATGCACAATAATTATCAACATTCGATAAAAACAGATATGATTTTTAAAAAGTGCATAATAAACAAGCCGACGAGGGAATTAAAAAAGATTTAAAACAGTATATTTAAAGAATAAATTAGAGAAAAAGGGTGAAAAACACATTTTCATTTTCACAAAAATGTTGTTTTTTTACCCTTTTTGTAGTATAATTAAAACTCGGATGTTTTTATAGTATAATTAAAATTTGGATGTTTAAAGTATATTTATGGGAGATGATGGTGCATTGAGTCAAAAGACAATAGCAAAAGATTTTACCGAGGGGAGCATTTTTCGGCAACTTTTGCTTTTTTCTATACCTTTTATGTTATCTAACGCACTTCAGGTATTATATAGCACAATAGATATGATAATAGTTGGGGAGTATGTAGGCACAGCAGGGCTTTCGGCAGTTTCTCAAAGCAGTCAGATAATAAACTTTGCAACTATGGTCTGCCTTGGGTTTTCAAATGCAGGTCAGGTTCTTTTAGCTCAGGCAATTGGTGCAAAAAAGCGAAAAGAAATGAACGGTATCATAGGCACACTTTTTACTTTTATCACATTTGTTGCATTGATTTTTACATTCGGGATGCTCGTTGCTCAAATTCCCATACTTAATGTTATGAAAATACCGTCTGAATCATACGATATGGCGAGAGAATACCTTGTTATTTGCAGCTCTGGACTTATTTTTACAGCAGGTTACAATATGGTATCAGCGGTTTTGCGAGGGATGGGTGATGCAAAGCGACCCTTTTTGTTTATTGTAATTGCTTCTGTAATTAACCTTGTTTTGGATATTGTTTTTACGGGATTTTTAGGTTGGGGCGTTGCAGGTGCGGCATGGGCAACAATAATAGGTCAAGGTGTCTCCTTTATCTTTTCCCTGTTTTACCTTTTTTATAAAAAAGAAACTTTTGGATTTGACTTCAAAATAAATAGCTTTATCCCCAATTTTAAATATTTGGGTATGATCGCTTCAATAGGTACACCACTTGCAATACAATCGGGTTGTATTAACCTTTCAATGCTCGTTGTAAACGCAATGATAAACGATGTTGGAGTTGTTGCATCTGCAACATTTGGCGTTGGCGTGAGGATTGACGATATTGTCAATAAAATATCTCAGGGTATACAATACGCCGCTGTACCTATGATAAGTCAAAATATAGGTGCAGGGAAAAATAAGCGTGCAAAAGAGGTTGTTCACGCTTCGTGGGTTTTCTCCGCAATTCTCACTGTCATCTTTATGATACTGTACATAACCCTTGGAAAACAGCTCTTTATGCTCTTTTCAGATGACGAACTTGTTCACGGTATGTCGGGAGAATTTATAATGGCAATACTCTGGATATTCCCTGCGTTTGCCGTAATGCGTGGAAGCGGTGCATTTATACAGGGCATCGGCAACTCAAAGTTATGTATGGTTCTTGCCCTTCTTGATGGAGTTGTGCTTAGAATCGGGCTAAGCTGGCTTTTTGGAATATTCTTTGAATGGGGTTTCTTCGGGTTTGTTCTCGGTTATGCCCTTGCTCCATACGGCTACGCTATCCCAAGTATGATTTATTTCCTGTCGGGAAAATGGAAAAACAGGAAAGTTTTGGCAGAAGATATATAATTGTTTTATATCAAATATCATATCTTTTCAGAAAAAGTATAAACAAAACATAGCTTTATCTCCGATATAAACATAGATTTATCCTAAACACATACTGAATTATTTTGCTTTGTTTTAATATAAAAACATCAACGAAATGAGAAAAACCCCAAAAGCCGAGCTTTTTGGGGTTTCATCATAGCAATATTTTTATTATTGGGTTTCAATTTCCGCAATAACTTCTTTTATGGTCTTGCGTTCTGCGTGAAGAATATCGTAAAACAGTATACCGATAACGGCAATATTTATAAATGCGGCAATGTGTACAGAATCCTCACCCCAAGGGATAATGAAGTATCTTCCACCGATATAGTTATGATATGCAATACCCGATGATATTTGCATAAGTGGGATAAGGCAATATCTTTTACCCTTAACAATTGCATATACAACAACGAGAACATCAACAAGGTAGAAATATCTTTCGTGCATATGGGGCATAAAAAATACAGTTACTGCTGCAAGGAAGGCGGCAATGTTAAGAAGATTTTCCCCTGTGTTTTTAATGAATCTCAGCCATACTATTGCAAAGAATACTCCAATAAACAGAAGTGCCATATAAACTGCACCTTCTGTAATTATATCAACCTTTCTGCTGTGGAAGTTGAATAACTGCCAGAAGTTTGCACATCCTGAAGTGAGCTTGGAATAGCCACCCAATTGTCTTCCGTAAAAAGCAAATGGTTCAGTAAAGCCAGCACCGCAAAAATATGCAGGTAAAAATGAAGCAATAACTGCAAGAGGTGCAAAAAGCACATCCGAAAACTTAACCTTGCGACGGAGAAGCATATAAACTAAAAACGGAGCAAGAAAAATTGCTTGTAGCTTAAAGGAAAGTGCAAAGCCGAAAAGCAGGAAAGAGAGCTTTCCTTTTTCACGAAGTGCAAAGTAAAGTGAATAAAGTAAGAAACAAACATAAACGCAGTCTGCCTGTCCCCAAACAGCAGAATTTATAAACTGAACAGGGAGAGCAAGCATAACGATGTATCCAATAGTTGCTTTGTTTTTTGAACCGCTTATATGCTCAATTATGAAATAAACAGCGAAAGCGTTAAGAATTTCAAACACAAAGTACATTGTTTTAACTGCAATCATCCAGTTTTCGCCAAAATTATATCCTGCAACGGATAGTATATCACCTTTTGGAATAAACGAAAGCATGGTAACAATAAACAGATAAAGAGGGGAGTAGTCTGCATTTATCTGATAGAAGTTTGAGCGACCCGTTTCCGTTATCTGGTCCATCCATTTAAAAATAAAACCAACAAGGTCTTGTGTTGGGTGGGTAATAACAGCTGTTCTTGCAAGCAAGGCAACAATTGTAACAACAAACATAACAATTATACCTGCATTGTTATATAAGAACTTCAAAAAGAAAACACTAGGGCTTGTATTTTTTGATTTTTGCGAAGGCGTTTTCTTTTCGCGAGCTGTATTTTCTATTTGATTATTTTCCATTTTCGGTTCGACCTCCTCACCTTTAACCAAGTTTCGGCATTTACGCCATTTTACCATATTCTTTTATTGTTGTCAATAAAAAACAGCAAAGCTGTTTGGGCATTGTGTCCAAAATGTATATGAGCCAAAACCCATATAAGACAAAACACAATTTGTTATAGTTTCATTTTTTTAAGTGGATTTGCTTGCCACCTAAATTGAATTCTTTCTCAAAAAAAGAATTCAATTCAGGGGGTAGGCAACAAATATGGTCTGCTCACAAAGTGAGCAGTTATACTATATATACTGAAATTAAAAAATGCTTTGAGACATTTTAATTTCAGTATATATATCATTATCATTAACATTATCATTATCATTATCATTATCATTAACATTATCAGAAAACAAAAATTAGCAAAAATGAGCAAAACAACTATTTGCTCATTTTACGAATTTTTTCAATAACTGTATTCTCATCGTATTGTACATAAAAACCCCCTTATGTCGGCCGGTGCATAAGAGGGTTTTC
>JAZNIJ010000173.1:0-11925 GCA_045577455.1 Eubacteriales bacterium | reverse complement strand
ATATTATTATTTTTAGAATACTTGCTTTCTGTGTCGGTAAGGTGTTATTCTTTAGCTTTAACATTATTTTTTCTGCTTTCGCTTTTACTTAATAAATTAAACAACACATTTGTGGAAAAAGAAGTTATATTTTCTTCTATTGCTGTTGCAGTTTTTCTTCCTTTGCTTTTCAGTAAAAAAAGTATCTCTCAGATGATCTGCGATAGTGGGATTCTTTCCTATATATTTCTTGAACTAATTCGTTTTGAAAGATTAAAAATATATTCACAAAAAAAATCTAAAGGAAACATAAGTGGGTGGATAATTGTTGGTATCTTAGCGGGCTTCTTAACTCTTATTTTCTCAAAAGAAAATATATTGATTTTTTTGTTTTCAACAATTGTAACAGCTATGTTTATGTGCCGCCCGGAAGTTTCAGCATTGTCTATTGCTTTAATTGTTCCATTTGCTCCTATAAATTTAACTTTGTTTTTAACTTTTATCAGCTTGATTTCTTATTTTACAAAAGTTGTTAGAGGAAAGAGAAGTTTCTATTTTAGGAAAAGCGATATACCGGCTTTAGCAATTTTTATTCTGTTTTTGTTGGTGAGAGGAAAAGATTCTGCATGGTTTGTTGCTGTTCCACTTTGCTTCCTTTATATTATCTTTTGTGGTATGTTAAGAAATGAAAACCTTGTTTTAAGATGTCTTGCCAATTTGTGCGCCTCAACAACATTGTTGGCAACATACAATATCATAAAATATTTTTTAGAGAATAAATTTATATCTTTTTCACTTCTTTTAACAGACGAAGTTAGAAATAATACAAATTTCAGCAATTCTCAATCAATTTCAGCTTTTTATGCTGTTGCTTTGATCATTTGTGTGTGCTTTGCTCTTTTTAGAAACGAAAAAAAGACATTATATATTATATCAAGCTTTATAAATCTTATTGCTTTAACATTCTGCGGAGTTACTCTTGCATTACCTGCAGTTATTTTTGGTGGAATGTTTATGTGCCTTTGTTTATATAAAAATAAAATTATATGTATAGTTGTTTCAACAGCTTTTGTATCTCTTTCTATGAAACTCATAACAGTTTTTGAAGGAACTTATAATGGTTTTTTCACTTCTTTTAAGCTGATAGAAAAATATAGCAGATATGCTCTTTTTGGAACAGATAACAGCGATCTTATTTACAGAACTGAAGGAATTGAAAACTCCGGTAGTGTTTGGGCTCAGCTTTTATTCGATGGTGGCGTTATTATAACGATTCTAATTTTTATATTTGCATTCTGTTTTATAAGAAATTGTTTTACGATAAAAAATAATAATACTTTTGAGAAATCAAAATATATTCGTATAGTTATTTCTGCTTCTATTCTCACATATATTATAACTTCTTTTGGATGCTATTTATGGGATGATTATAAGGTGTTTTGTTTGTTTTGGATACTTGGCGGTCTATCTTCATCAATAAGGCGAGAGACAACTCAGAATTCGGAAATACAATCAATAATGTTCCCCGAAAAAGAAGATTAGGAGACTGAAAATGAAAAATAATATAAATAAGAATAAATTCACCTTGCTTGATTTAATAATCTGTATTTTGGTATTATCTGTTGCTGTTTATTTTGGAATAAGATTATTTTCTGTAGATAAAAATGGGCAGGAATATAATGTAATATATAAAGTAACATTAACTATGGAAAATAGTCAGATACAGAATCTTACTGTTGGAGATAAAATTTTAACTTCAGATGGTGAAAATGCTATAGGTGAAATAACAGATATCAGTTTTGTTGATGCAACAGAAACATATTATTTTATATCCGAACGAACTGTGTTATCAAGTGAAAATTATAATGCATCATCTGCTGAAACAGAATTGGAAACTGCAACAAATATAGTTGCAACATCTTCTGACTCTGAGCATAATAATTCTTTTGATAACGAAGAAAGAAATTTTTCGGGTGCTGAAACTGATCCAGAAAATGAAAGTGGAGAAACAGATGCTCCTTCCGAATATCCAGTCTCATCCACTGAAGAAATACTTCCAACAGAGCCATTTGTTGAAAAAGATGAAATTCCAATTTCTGGATATAGCTTTGTAACAATAACAATATCGGCAAAATTAGAAAAAGGTGCAATGCAATATTTTCTTAATAATCAACCTTTAACAATTGGTTCTGATGTTGAAGTTACAACTCAGAAATATAACGCAGTTGGAAAATGTGCAGCGATTTCCAATTTCACTTCTGAACAGCAGGAGAGTGCAGAATGAATAAAAAATTTAAATTCAATTTAATTGATTTTTCAATCATCTTGCTTGCAATTATAATAATTTTGGGAGTTATCTTTTGGGATGACATACGAACAAAATTTGTTTTAGAGGAAAAAGAAATAGAATATAGTTTCCAAATCAATAACGTGACAGAGGAAATGCTTTCATCTTTTTCTATAGACGATGAGCTTTTCTTTGAAAACAATTCAAATGCGGGAACAATACTGACATTTGAATATGAAAAGGAAATCGCAAGTTTAGTTTCGGAAGATGGAACGAGATGTTCATATGAAACAGATTTATATTGCGTTAAAGGAAAAGCTAAAGCGAAAGGTAAAGAGAAAGAAAACGGTTTCTATATTTCTGCAGAATATTTCATTGTTCCAGGAAAGATTTTTGATGTGAAAACTGAAAAATCTGAGTTTTTGATAGAGATAAAAGATATTCAAATCAAATAATAATTTAGTTATATTCTACAGAAATAAATTTTATATTTTACTTATTTTTGTATGATTTTAGCAGAAAATATCCGTTGATTTTTTTTCTATAATTTGATATAATATTAGCGTGAGATTTAAAAATTTCGTTCATATGCTTTTGAGCATATTAGGATAATAGTATTTTAATATTACAGGAGAGTCCTTATGATTTCCAGAACAATAACAATAACAAATGCTGAAGGATTGCACGCCAGAAGTGCCACTTATTTTATTCAAAGAGCCAATACATATAAGTGTTCTCTTTGGATCCAATCCGGAAACAAAAAAGCAAATGGAAAGAGTTTGTTAGGCGTACTTTCTATGTGCATTTCAAAAGACGATGTTGTTACTATAACAGCTGACGGTGAAGACGAAGTTCAAGCAATAGAAGGTCTTACCGAATTGATTCTTAACGGCTTTTCTGCCTAATAGTATGAATAAGTGGGAGCTTTTGCAAAAAGCGAATACACTGCCCGCGACCCCAGGGGTTTATATAATGAAAAATGCCGATGGGGTTGTAATATATGTTGGCAAATCAAAAGCATTGAAAAATCGTGTAAGCAGTTATTTTTTACCATCTGCTAACCATAGCGGAAAAACTCTCAGGATGGTTTCTTCCGTTCATGATTTCGATGTTTATCATACTTCAACAGAATTAGAAGCATTATTATTAGAAAATAGGTTTATTAAACAATATATGCCTCGTTTCAATATTAAGCTGAAAGATTCAAAGGGATATCCTTATATATGTGTTACATCAGAAGAATATCCTCGAATAAGCGTAGAACACGACAGAAATCATAAGGATGCAAAGTATTTTGGCCCCTTTTCTTCTGTAACTGTCGCTAAAAATATTGTTGATGTTGCCAAACGCGCTTTTATGTTGCCCACATGCAATAAAAAATTTCCGAACGACATCAAAAAAAACTCACGCCCATGTCTTAATTATCATATTAAGCGTTGTGGTGGTGTATGCGCAGGCAATATAACGCCTGCAGAATACAATGAGCGTATTTCTGATGCCGTTCATGTTTTTAAAGGGGATTATAGTTCTTTATTATCCCAATTAAACGAAAAAATGAATAGTGCATCTGAAAATCTTGATTTTGAAAATGCTGCTAAATATCGAGACTTTTTGTTTTCAATTAAAAAAATTGGAGATAAACAGCACATAGTTGCACCTATTGACACAGAAGCTGATATTATTGGATTATATTTTGATGATTTAGGCGGCTCACTTGTGTGGCTTTTTGTTAGAAGCGGAGCAATAACAGATAAGGAAGAAATTTCCTTTGGTGCAAATGAGCTAATTAACTCTGAAACCCTATTATCTCTTATCACTGATTTTTATAGAACAAGACAGTTTTTTCCAAGGGAAATTTGGCTTGATTTTAATCTGGATTTAGAAGATACAGAGCTTTTATCCTCGTTTTTCAGAAATGATTTGAAAAAGACAACTTCTGTTTTATTTCCCAAAATAGGAGACAAAAAACGACTTTCTTCTCAGGCATCTGTTAATGCAAAGGAATCAGTATTGAGAGAGAGAAGAGAAAAAGAAAAAAATGGTTTGTTCCTTGAGGAATTTTCAAAGCTATTGTTACTCAATAAAATCCCGACTCGCATAGAAGCATATGATATTTCAAACAGTGGCGATGAACATATTACTGCTTCTATGGTTGTTTTAACAGATGGAAAGTTTTCCAGAGATAAATATAGAACATTTAACATTAAGTCAACAAGCGGACAAGATGATTACGGTGCGTTGGAAGAGGCATTAACCCGTCGTTTTGCACATACAGAAAATGAATGGGAATATCCAGATTTAATTTTGATGGATGGCGGAGATGGTCAGGTAAATATTGCAAAAAAAGTAATTTCCTCGTATAAAGCGTCAGTGCCTGTTTTTGGTATGGTGAAGGATGAACACCACAAAACAAGAACTTTAACTGATGGAGTTAATGAGATCTCAATAGCTCACTTGCAGGAAATTTATACTTTTGTTTATCGTATACAGGAAGAAGCGCATAGAGTTGCAATTTCTCGTATGGATAATAAAAGGAGAGCTTCATATAAAAAAAGCTCTCTTGAAAATATAAAAGGTGTTGGGCCAAAAACAGCGAAAGCTCTCCTTGCGTATTTCGGAGGGTTGAAAGAAATAAAAAACGCTTCCGAAGAACAGCTTTCATCTGTAAAAGGAGTTTCGAAAGCTGCTGCGAAAGCAATATATAACTATTACAATAATAAAAAATAATTGGTAGGAACCCCAAATGAGAATTATTACAGGTATTGCAAAAGGAACAAAACTTCAAACACTTTCAGGAGATGACACAAGACCAACAACAGAAATAGTTAAAGAAGGTATTTTTTCTGCTATACAATTTGATTTGTATGATAGATATGTTCTCGACCTCTTTGGAGGATGCGGTCAAATGGCTCTCGAAGCGTTGAGTCGAGGAAGTGAAAAAGCAGTCATAATTGATAATCAACGAGATGCAGTTAATATTATAAAAACTAATGCACAAAATACAAAGCTATTTAAAAACTGTCTTATATCATGTATGGATTGGAAGGCATATTTGAAATCGGTTGCAGGAAAAGAAAAATTTTCTCTTGTCTTTTTAGATCCTCCATACAAAGATGGTCTTCTTGACCAGGTATTAAAATGTATATTAGATGCGGATATTTTGGCTGAAGATGCAATAATTGTTTGTGAAAGCTCACCAACAGGCATCCCTGAACCATTAGATAATTGGAGAAATAAAAGCTACCGTTATGGAAAGATTTATGTAACAATCTTCAGGAGGGAATGATGAAAAATATTGCTGTTTTTGGTGGTACTTTTGACCCAATTACATTGGGGCATGAGGCAATAATTCGTCGTGCTGCAGATTTATTTTCTAAAGTATATGTTGCAATGTGTCCCAATTCTGCTAAAACAACTATGTTTGACCTTAATTTCCGTTATGAACTTCTCAAAGCGGCATTCATTCATGAAAATAATATTATTCCAATTATTCATAATGGATTGATTGCCGACTTTGCTGAAAGCAAAGATGCTGTCATTGTAAAAGGTTTACGTTACTCATCGGATTTTGATTATGAACATCTTCAAGCGGAAAGTAACTATATGATTTCAAATATTGAAACAGTTTTTCTTTCTTCAAGAAAAGATGACACCTTTATAACATCAACATTGGTAAGAGAGCTTATTAAAGCAAATAAAGATTTTACTCCCTATGTATCAGATGCTGTTGCAAACAGAATCAAACAATTCATAAGATAGGATAAATATATATGATAAATGCTAACAAATACAAAAGAATAGTTGTAAAAGTTGGAACATCAACTCTTACATACCCAACAGGGCATTTGAATATCAGAAAAATTGAGTCGCTTATTAAATGCATTTCCGACCTACAAAACAGTGGAAAAGAGTTTATTCTTGTATCATCGGGTGCTGTTAGTGCGGGACTTGGAAAAATGGGCTATCACCCTGAAAAAATGACTGTTGAAGAGAAACAAGCGGCTGCCGCTGTTGGGCAATGCGAACTTATTAAAATGTATAACGAAAAGTTTGGCTTCTATGGCCATAAAATTGCTCAAATTCTTCTTACAAAAGATGTAATTGATGATGATGAACGCAGGCATAACGCTCAAATGACTTTTTCTGTTTTATTATCTCAAAAATGCATTCCTATTGTTAATGAAAATGACACAGTATCCAGTGAACAGATTAAATTTGGCGGAAACGACACTTTATCCGCTATTGTTTCTATACTTTGTAAAGCAGACCTTGTTATTAACTTAACAGATATAGACGGTCTTTACGATAAAAATCCAAGAACAAATGAAGATGCAAAGCTAATTCCTGTTGTTGAATCTTTGAATGATGAAATTTTTAAAGCAGCTGAAGGAGCAGGAACCGCAAGAGGAACAGGTGGAATGCACGCCAAGTTAGAAGCTGCAAGTATGTGCGTATGCTGTGGAATTCCTATGATAATAGCCAATGGAAGCAATCCTGAAATTCTTTATGATATTATGGATGATAACTACAGAGGCACTTTCTTTAAAGCTAACTCTTAACCAAATATCTTTTTAAAGAAGCTAATCTTTTTTACCTCAATATTTTCAATTGAACATAATGGAACTGTATGGATTATCTCATTGTTGCAATATATTCTCAGTTCGCCAATAATTTCACCTTTGCTTATAGGTGCATAAATAAATTGGGGTAAATAAACTTTTGTCTCTATATCTGCATCAATTGGTAAATAAAGTTCTATAGCTGTATTGTTAATCGCTGTTGCAAAATTGGATTTACCACCTACAACAGATATCTCAAACGCATTCTCTCCTTTAGCCGAGAGAGTGCGTTTTTCTAACTTTTTAAAAGATTCAGCATATAAATTTTTGTGGTCATTCCAATGGTCAACACCGTTCAAAGTAACGCAAATCAGCTCAATACCATTTCTCTCGACGGAAGAAACCAAACATCTTCCATCTAATTTAGTATATCCCGTTTTAATACCGGTTGTACCTTCATAATTAAAAAGTAGCTTGTTGTGATTATAACAATACCTGATATATTCGCTGTTCTTTGGTGTTATGGTATATTTCTTTAATCCAACAATTTCTTTAAATGTATCGTTTTGTAATGCGTATCTTGATAGAGTTGCCATATCTCTCGGTGTTGAATAATGTTCTGAATGGGACAGTCCATGAGGATTGCTGAAATGTGTATTTTTCATTCCCAATTCTTTTGCTTTGTTATTCATAAGACAAGAAAATTCTTCAACCGTTTGACAACAGGAAAGTGCAATAGCAACAGCAACGTCGTTTCCTGATTCAAGCATTAACCCAACAAGCAAATCATATAAAGTAAATATTTCGCCCTCTCTTAAATATAATGATGACCCTTCAATTCCAACTGCATCCTTTGGGATAGTTACTAAACTGTAAATATCCATTTGTTCAATAGCAAGAATACAAGTCATTATTTTTGTTGTGCTTGCCATTCCTGCTTTGCTATCACTATTTTTATTATATAGAATAATACCTGTTTCTTTTTCAATAAGAATTGCTTTATCAGCAGAAATATTTACTGTTTCTTTTAAAATTCCTTTAGATTTTATTGTTGGTATTGAATAAGCGTTATTTTTATTATACGGTGTATATAATGGTATAAAAAGAAATATAAGTAAAATTAAAGACAATGCAAATAATAAAACTTTAGTTTTCATAAAAAAATCCTCGTAAAAAAGAGCAGTATACATAAGTATACCACTCTTTGAACGAAAATATGAATAAATTTATTAAATTGCATCGGGAACAGTGAAGAAAAGTGGGAGAGGAAAGAGAGCATTTGCAAATCCCGGAACTTTTTCACAAACATCAAGAGTAAAAGCGCCCTGACCAAAGAACGCAGAAACAGCTTCTAAGGATGTGAGCTTTATATCAGCTTCATCAGTTGTTTCGACTGCACTAATTTTGTTGTTTTTGGATTTGATACGAATTCTTTGTACTCCTTCAATATCAACAACAAACTCACCCTCAGGAATATTCTGATAGGATGCTTTAAGATTTCCAAAAGCTGTAATTACCTTTGCAAAATCATTTATCATGTAACTGTAACAGCCGTCAGTACCAACACCCTCGCAAACTTTTGCAAGAGCTGTTATTTTGGGTCTTTCATAAGGGAAAATCATATTAGGATGCGCGGAATTGATGTTAAATGCCTGAATATAGTCCTTAAGCATTCTGCAACAATCTGAGTTATCTTCAAGCTCAAACTCGTGAATTTCATACATATTGTCGGAAACAGAAGCATATCCACAAAATTCATTGTTTTTCATTATAAACACAGCTTTGGATTTACAGTTGATTAAGCAATCGTAAAATCCTTCTGCGGTTCTTTCAATGTATGCAGGTCTTCTTTGGTATAATTTTAAACATTTTTCAAAAAGCTCTGTTTCTGTTCCGTTTGGAATAACAAAAGAATAAACTGTTTCGCTATCGTTGCCAAAAACATGTTTAGCGTTATCTTTGTTAAAGTAAAAATTATGGCAAATACCTGCAGGAGTAAAACCATAATATTCATAGCGTTGGCGTCTTCCGCCGAGTAGAGCGATGGGCGTTTTGTTGGCTTTGATGTCAGAAATAATAGTTTCCATTATTTCACGCATATAACCTTTGCCACGACAATCTTTTTCGACGCCCATAGTACCAAGTCCGCAAACTTCAATTCTTTCACCTAAAACATTTATAACAGAAGGGAATCCACCAATAAGACCTTTGATTTTTCCTTCTTCACGAATAACAATGTGCAACTCTGCTGTGTTGACACCATCTTTGTAAAGTGCGGGATGGTAGGTTTGGAAATACGTGTTATCATCACCTCTGAAAATGCGGTTGGATACTTCGATAATTTCAGAAATATCGGATTTCAATGCTCTTTCTGCTTTAACCATTTTGTAACTCCTTATAGATTGATATTTTAATTATAGTATTTTTTTTTCTATTTGTCAATAGAAACCAAAATTTCATCTTGTACTTTTAAAAAAAATATGATATAATCGTTAGGAGGAGGCAATTATGGAAGATTTCAGTGTGTTATACAAGTTTTATGATGAATATAATGGAGCAGATTTTATTGATGCATACAATTTTTTCAACAAATGCGTTGAAAGGTTTTCTCATATAAAACCAAATATTGTTCTGGATTTGGGGTGCGGAACAGGTGAGCTTACAAAATTGCTATCTGAAAACTATCAGGTTATTGGTGTTGATTTATCTGCAGATATGCTTTCAATTGCAGCAAACAAAAATATAAAAAATGCTCTTTGGCTTAATCAGGATATGAGAAGATTAGATTTATTTGGAACAATACAGGGGGTTATATGCTTCTGCGATTGTCTTAACTATATAAAAACTCGTTCCGATATTGCAAAGGTTTTTTTGAGAGTTTCTCTTTTTCTTGAAGAAGGCGGATTATTTATTTTTGACGCAAGTACAAAGCATAGGTTCTGTAACATTTTAAGTAATACTTCTTTTGTTAATGAAACAGAAGATGGTATGTTGATACATCAAGGAGAATACTCAGAGGAACATAAAACCATTGATATGTTTGTTACAATTTTTAGCAAATATATAGATGGCACCTACAAAAGATACGACGAACATCAAAAAGAATATTATCATTCGGATAGCGAGTTTTTAAAAGTTGCAGAAGAAACAGGATTTGAATTATGTGGTATCTTCGGAGATATGAATTTTAAAAGAGCACACACAACAGATGAAAAACATTATTTTGTATTTAGGAGAAAATTATGGGAAATTTAGTTCGTGCAATGACATCAGATGGTTCTGCAAGAATTCTTGCATTGGATTCAACTGATATAGTTAATAGAGCGGCTGAGATTCATGGTAATACAATGGCTGTAAATCTAGTTTTAGGTAGAGTTTTAACAGCAGCTTCTCTTATGGGAAGTCTTTTAGGGGATAAAAAAGACTTGCTTACAATTACGTTTAAAGGTGATGGACCTGTCGGCACATTACTTGCCTCATCAGACTATATGGGAAATGTAAGAGGTTATATTGTAAACCCAAACGCCGAGATATCTATTAACAGCTCTGGAAAACCTGATATTAGCTCTGCTATTGGAGAAGGTGTTTTGCAGGTATTGCGTGATACTGGTGAAAAAGAACCTTATTCAGGAATCTCTGTAATAAAAAAAGGTGATATATCTTCAGATATCGCATCATATTACGCTGAAAGCGAACAAATTCCAACGGTTTGTGTTTTCAGCGTATCGCCCAACGAAGATGGAGACCGTTTTATTTCTGGCGGTATTATTATTCAGCTTATGCCTTTTGCTGATGAATCCATTGTTGATATTATAGAGAGCAATATAGAAAATGTGAGAAATATATCAAAAATATTGTCAGATGGAAATCCTGAAGATATTATTTCGGAATTTATGAGAGGGATTGAATATGATATATTTGATGTTTTGAATTCTGAATATGTTTGCTATTGTTCAGAGGAAAAAACAGACAAAGCATTGATATCTCTTGGAAAAGATGAGCTTATATCTCTTATTGATGATGATTTACCGACAGAAATAACTTGTCGATTTTGCGATAAAATATATAAATACAGTAAAGAGCGTTTAAAAGAGCTTCTTGAATCAGCAAAATAATTCTTTAGGGAGAATAAAATGGGATTATTTACCAAAAATACAGTTGATTATATTGTTGCAGGCCTTGGAAACCCTGGTGAAAAATATTCTGAAACAAGGCATAATGTAGGGTTTATGCTATTGGACTATATACTAAAAAATACAAATGAAAAACTTAGAATAAAACACGATTCACTTTGCGCAAGAATTACTTTTGCAGGAAAAAAGCTCCTGATTATGAAGCCACAAACATTTATGAATGACAGTGGCAGAGCAATAAGTAATGCCGCCGATTATTATAAAGTTCCCGCTGATAGAATAATAGTTGTTTTTGATGACATTAGTCTTGAACCCGGTCAAATGAGGATAAAGAGAAATGGAAGTGCCGGTGGACATAATGGTATAAAATCCATAATAGAATATTTAGGTAGCACAGAATTTCCAAGAATCAAAATTGGTGTTGGTGCAAAACCACATCCTGATTATGATTTAGCAGATTGGGTGTTATCTAAAATTCCTCATTCGGAAAGAGATAAAATAGAAAAACTATTTCCTGATATATCAGATGCACTTAGTTTAATTTCAAACGATAGAATCAACGATGCTATGAATAAATACAATTCAAAAAAATAAGTTTAGTTTTGGTGGTGCTTTGAAAGAAGAAATACTAACATCAATAATTGAAGAAATAAGAAAAAGCGAACTCTTTTCAAATGTAATTTCATGCATTAAAGGAAAAAATGGTTTGCCAATTTCCGTTTTGGAAGGATGCGAATCCTTCAAAACGGCTTTTTGTGCTGCTATAAAACATGATTTATTAGCCCCATTGCTTATAATTGTCCCTGAGGAAAAGCAGGCAAGAATTCTTAAGGAAACTCTTTCTGTATTTTACAGAAATGTTTTTGTCTATCCAACAAGGGAATTTATCTTTGACCCGATCATTTCCTATTCAAAGGATATCGAGCAAGAGAGACTTAACATTATTTCAAGGTTAAAGAACAATGAA
>JAZNIJ010000172.1:0-6017 GCA_045577455.1 Eubacteriales bacterium | reverse complement strand
GAGATAATGTCCGACAGCCTTAAAAAGAAGCTTATGCAATTTGGTGTACCTCAAGATGTGCTTTCAAGTTTTTTGGAGAAGGGGGCTGATTACAAATGATAATGCCTACAGTTACTTCTTTGCTTCTTATTATTGCAATAGTATGTTTTCTTGATTTAACTCCTCAGCAAATTGCCGAGGATCTTTTGAGAATGACAACACCTAAAGTTACAATGCGAGAAAAAGCAAGGAATATGAGAGCAGGTAAAAAGAAAAAGAGCCTCGGCTCCAGACTTGCATATACTCAATCAGCTCTTACGGCAATGGGTAAAGAAAGCAAATTCGCTTTTGTATGCTGTATTTCACTTGTGCTTTTTGCATCAGGTGCCGTAGTGGCTATTATCATTGATAATGTATTCCTCGTGCCGGTTTTGTCAGTAGCTTTTGCTATGATTCCTTTTATCTATGTTAGAAACAGTCTTTCTCATTATGATAAACATATCAAAGATGAACTTGAAACTACACTTTCAGTTATCACTACATCATACATAAGAAATGAGGATATTATACTTGCAGTCAAGGAGAATCTTGCATATATTAAGCCACCCTTAAGAGATTGTTTTAATGCTTTTATAGGTGACTCTTTTGCTGTTTCATCCAATGTGAAACAAGCTTTGCGCAATCTGAAAGAAAAGGTTGATGATGAGATTTTCCGTGAGTGGTGTGATGCACTTATTCGCTGTCAGGATGATAGAGCACTAGTGGATACACTTCATCCCATTGTTGCAAAACTTACGGATGTACGAGTGGTAAATAGTGAACTTTCTACTATGATGGCAGCAGTAAGAACAGAGTATTACACAATGGTTGGTCTTGTAGTGGGTAATATTCCTCTTTTGTATGTTCTTAACAAAGACTGGTTTCATACACTCATATACGAAACTCCGGGTAAGATTGTTTTGGGAATTTGCGGAGCTGTTATTCTTGTAACATATATGTTCCTTCTCAAATTCACTAAACCCATTGAGTATAAGGCTTAAGGAGGATAAGTAAAATGATTAAAATTATTGTGGGCGTACTTTTCGGTATCGCCTTTTATTTTATCCTTGCTGATATTTTCAAAGTGCCGTTTATGAGAACATCAAAGGCTATTACAAACCTTGCCAAGCAGCATCAGGAAAAGACGAGCAGCATTGATGTATGGTTAGGTGGTTTTGCAGGAGCAATAGCAAAACATATTCCTATGAACGAGTTTAAGCGAATGCAGCTTGAAACAGATCTTCGTACTGCACAGATGAATATTACACCTGAAATGTTTATGGCGAATGCCATTGTAAAAGCATCTATTATAGGTGTGTTCGCTGTTCCCTTGTATTTCATATTTCCGATACTTTGTCCTGTTGTCATATTTCTTGCTTTTATACTGTACAGAATCAATATGAAAAGTGTAGGAAATAAGATAAAGGAGAAAAGATCGAAGATAGAGTATGAACTTCCAAGACTTGTTGCGAATGTTGAAAAGACCCTGAAACACAATAGAAGCCTTTTATCGATTCTTACGGAATACACACGTAATGCCGGACCTGAACTTAAGCACGAACTTGATATTACTATAGCAGATATGAATTCCGGTAATGCGGAAGCCGCTATTACAAGACTTGAGGCAAGAGTAGGTTCAAGCATGATGAGTGATGTATGCCGAGGTTTTATCGGTATGATACGTGGTGACAGTGCTCCTGTATATTGGTCTAGTCTGGCTATGAAGTTTTCGGATATTCATAGACAGCGTTTAAGACTTGAAGCACAGAAGATACCTAAGAGAGTAAAGAAACTTTCTATGAGTCTTCTCTTTTGTTTTATGCTCATTTATGTAGTAGTAATCCTTGCACAGATTATGGGCTCTGTCGGTGTGCTTTTCGGTTAAGGAGGTAATGAATATGAAAAAGATACTTTTAAACCGCAAAGCCGAAGGCTATATTGATATTGCTGTTGGCATAATTGCACTTATGATGGTGCTTGTTGTAACATTAAATATTTACACCTTTTTTATGTTGCGACAAGATTTGGACACTATTAGTGGATTTCTTATTGAAACTGCAACTTATGAAGGTTCGTTTGGCGAAGAGTTTGATGAAAGGTGCGATGAACTTAAAAATTCATTTTTTGACTTTGATGTTTTGGCATCTGCTGAAGAATATTATAACTCTACCTATGAGCGTGTCCAACTCGGTGATAAAATGTCAGTTACTGTTTCAGTTCACACTTATGTAAGAGGTATCGGTGCGTTCAGGATACCTATAACCGTAAGCACTACAAGGTCGGGCATTTCTGAAAAGTATTGGAAGTAGGGGTAATATATGCAGATATTAAAAAATAAAAATGCTGAAACTTATGTTTCTGTATGTGTTCTCATTCTTGCAATAGTAATGATATTTTCGGGCATTTTCGTCTATGCCTCTACGGTTTCTCTTATCGATACTTCGAGAGAAAACAGTAAGGTTGTTCTTGATAGCTTTGTAACACAGAATGCTACAAGAATTTATGACAGTATAAAGCAGGGCAATGACTATACTGAAAGTGTTAACGCAGCAGAATTTACATATTCGCTGTGTGACTTTTGCACATTGGACGAAACGGCATCAATGCTGTATTGTTATGACAGTGAAGGAAATCTCACATATTCTATGACTAAACCTCAGATGAGTTTCAGGCAAGAAAATGAACTTGAGATAGTAATTCGCTACACAATTTCTGTGCCTATATATTTTGCAGGTCATAAAATAGATACTGCCAACGTACCCATAGAAATTGTATCTGTATTAAGTGAAAAATTTTAAATTCAGGAGGTAATTCAAAATGACAATTTTAGCAGTAAAAGGAGATAAACACAATAAGGTTATTGCAGTTCTTATCGCTGCAATAATCATAGTGAGTATCTTAATCGGTGTGTTGGTAGTAACTGCCACTCGTAACAAAAACGGTGATGATACAGCTACAACCGAGATAACCGAAATGGAAACTACCGGTGATAACCTTATTCTTGAGGATATTACGGAAGAATCCGAAAGTGAGGAAGATGTTGCGGAAATGGAAGCCGACGAAAATATGCTCGTTATTGACGAGGTATTAACACAGGCAGATACAACCAAAACACCCTCAACAACAAAGAAGCAGACAAGTTCTAAAGAAGAGGTTTTAAAGCCTGCAACTACAAATAAAACACCAACAACGGAGTATTCATTACCTGCTTCAGATAATGATAGTGTAAAAGAATATTCTTGTGGTAAATCAGGACATCACTGTGAAAGCAAAGAAACACATTCATTTATTGTAAGTCTTGAAAAGAAAGGATGCTCAATTTGTGGCTCACATGCATGTAAAAGCTTCTATGCTATTGATGAATGGGGTAATGCCTGTTATGACATTTCAAAGTGCACTAAGTATTCAGAAAAGAAAGATCCTAATAAATATTGTGATGAATGTGCCAAGAAAATCGGTAACGGTTCAAAAGGTACTTGTGTAAGATTTACGGTTGATACCAAATGTCCTGACTGTGGTAAAGCAGTCAAAGCAAGAACTTGTCATACACATTAAAACCAAAATTAAAATGAAAGCTCGACAGCGGTGTCGGGCTTTTACTTTTATCAGAAAGGATGATAGTTATTAAAAAAATATTATCAGTTTTTCTTGTAATTCTTATTTTCTTTTCATCGATTCCCATTTCGGCTTTTTCTCTGTCTTGGGATGGTGACAGTGCAGGTGGCAGTATTGATGCTGTAAATGGTAGCAATACCGGTTATGTTATTAGAGACACTAATGATTCAAACTGTGTTGTTGGGTATCGCTTTTCTGCCGTTGATGCAGATGGCAATATGAAAGTGACAAAGGTAATTGATGTATTCAGAAACACATCAAATGGTAATAACGCTTATTCGACTTCGGCAAAGTTTTCTAAGAAGTATAATAAGCTCGGTGTTATTGAGAATAAAAATGCAACTCTTTCAACCACACTCAACATTACAAACTGCTATAAAGAATCTAATATCAGTTTTGTAACATCACTTCCAAATCCCAGTGGCGTTGAAACTTGGCAAAGTTATGAATCTAATATCAACCAAGTGCTTTCAAAACTTGGTATCGGTAGTGTTGATAATATGGTTTATGGAGACAAGGTTATTATCGAACTACTTTTCGATATATGCCTTGCAGGTGAATATCAGGCACTGACTGTAACTGAAATGGCATATTGCGGACGAAGTGTACTTGGCGGAACATCAACCGGCGGAACAAGTAATGGCACATCATCCACTTGGGGCTTTATAGCGGTATATACTAATCGTATATGGCCTAATAAGCTTTACACTCCCAATGGTCAGGGGTTATGGACTGCTGCTACCGAAATCGGTAGTTCGTCAAAAGCAACCTTCAATAACATTCTCACCAAAGGTTATGGTGCAGGTATTGCATACAATGAAACAGCTAATATTACCTATACAATTAAGTTCAATGGTAATGGTTCTACTAGTGGTTCAACTGCATCAATGAGTATGAGTTATGGTGCTGCAAAAAATCTGACCGCAAACGGATTTACAAAAACGGGACATTACTTTACAGGATGGAACACCAAATCAGATGGTAGCGGTACAAAATATTCAAATCAGCAGTCGGTTAAAAATATGACTACAACAAATGGTGCAACAGTTAATCTTTATGCACAGTGGTCACCATATAAGTTGAAAGTTAGCTTTAACGCCAACGGAGGGTCTGTAGATTCAACTACTTATTATCTTTCTTCAAAGGTAGTATATAAGGAATCTGACAGTTCAAAATATATTCAGACATGGACTTATAATAACACCAAGGATAACGGCATAACAAATGCAAGTACATTTGGCCTTTACAGGACGGGTTATACTTTCTCATCTTGGGGAACTTCATCATCAGGCGGCACAATTTTCAGTCAGAGTGATAATACTTTAAAACCTACAGAACTTAATTCGGGAATTAAAACGGGCGATGTTAGTATGACACTCTATGCACAGTGGAAACCGAATACCTATACAATAAAGTTTAACGGCAACGGTAGCGCAAGCGGCTCAACGGCATCAATGTCAATGACCTATGATGTTGCTAAAAATCTTACTGCTAACGGTTTTGTTAAATCAGGTTATCATTTTACAGGGTGGAACACAAAGGCTGACGGCAGTGGCACAAGTTATTATGATAAGCAGTCAGTTAAAAATCTGACTACAACAAACGGCGGTACTGTTAATCTTTATGCACAATGGGATACAAACTCATATATCATCGCCTTTAACGGAAACGGCTATACATGCGGTACTACTTCAAGTATGAATATGAAGTTTGATGTTGCTAAAAAACTTAATGCCAACGGTTATGTAAGAACGGGATACAAGTTCTCACATTGGAACACAAAATCTGACAACAGCGGCACCTCATATTCCAATAAGCAGTCAGTTAAAAATCTGACTACTACAAACGGTGCAACTGTTTATCTCTATGCCCGTTGGTCACCTATAACCTACACTATTAACTTCTACGGAAACGGCAGTACAAGCGGCTCAACAGCTTCAATGTCAATGACCTATGATAAAGCTCAGAATTTGAATGCCAACGGTTTCGTAAAGACAGGATATGAGTTTACAGGATGGAATACAAAGTCAGACGGCAGCGGAACGGCATATACCAATAAGCAGTCTGTTAAAAATCTAACCTCAACAGACGGCGGTACAATAAGCCTTTATGCACAGTGGACACCGATAACTTATACAATCAAGTTCCACGGTAACAGTTCAACGGGTGGCTCTACTGCTTCAATGAGTATGACCTATGATATTGCCAAAAATCTTACTGCAAACGGCTTTACAAGAACATCCTACAAGTTTGCAGGTTGGAACACAAAGGCTGACGGCAGCGGAACATCATATAAGGATAAGCAGTCGGTTAAAAATCTGACAACTACTGACGGTACAACAGTTACACTTTACGCACAGTGGGAATATGACCCCGTTCTTCTC
>JAZNIJ010000171.1:0-14186 GCA_045577455.1 Eubacteriales bacterium | reverse complement strand
TGGCCTCCGACTTAATATTTTTACAAATTAAGGATGGTGCAAATGAAAAATTCTAACAAAGAGTTCTTGAGTAACAAAAACAAAAAAATTCTTTCTTGTTTCCTTGCTTTTTTAATGCTTTTAACCGTCTTTATGCAGAATCCCACTATTGCAACTGCAAAGGATACAGCTGTTTACGATGAAAATATTGATGTTGATTTAGTTTCTCACAGCTTCGACGGTTATAAAACATACACAGATGCAGATATGACTTTTCGTTTTGAAGTTGGCACAAAATATCTTGGCGATGGTTCAAAATGCACATCAATGCAAGGTTTGTGCGCCACAACTGATATGCTTTATGTTGCTAAAATTAATTCCGCTAATAATCGTTGTGCGTTTGTGCAAATCAATGCAAAAACAGGCGCGCAAACAAGTATGAATTATTATTCAAGTCTTTCTGCTTCAAGTCCATCAGCTTGTAACACAGCTGGACACGCTAATGATATAACAGTAAAATCAGTTTCTGAAAACGGTGGTAGCAACAATTATATGTATGTTGCAACTATGGAATCACCCAAAGCCATTACAAGAATGAAAATTCAAGGCAACGGTTTATATTTCACCGGATGTTTTGATACAGTTAATACTGATGGAAAATCCCTTGGTTTTTCCGCCATTAAATGGGCTTATACATCCGGAGACTATCACTATTTTTTGCTTAAAACAGGTGATTGGTTTTATGTTTGTAAAATACTTCAAACTGCATCGGGTGGGCCTGTAAACAACCCTCAAAAGGTAACTTGCTATAAACTTTTTTATATTGATAGAAAAAATGCTGTTTTTGCAACAAGTAACTCTACAAAACTAACTATCCCTGAAACAGATTCCTGGACGAATCAGGGTTTTGGTTACGACCATATTAACAAAATAATTTATGTTCCTATTTTTAACAAAACTAACGGAAAACAGAATGCAATAGTTACATATAATATGTCATCTTTGCTTACATCCGATACTTTTAATACAACAACAAATAAATCATACAGAATTTCTCCAACGAAGCTGAGTTTTCTTTTTGAAAGAAGTGATTGCAGTCTTTTTGAAGTTGAATCTTGTGCATTCAGATTGGGTCAAAACTCATCGGGTGATTTAAAGCTGTATTTTAATGTTAATGCAGACAATGGAAAAGAAGGAATCTATTCCTTTAACTGCAACAGAGATAATGACCCCCATCAACCAATTCTTGGCTCTGGGTCTGTTGTTAGCACAATAAGGTATGATGGCAACGGTGCAACAAGTGGCTCAATGGCAACAACTGCTCATATAAAAGGTATATCTTCAATTTTGAGAGCAAACGCATATTCTAAAGATGGTTTTTCTTTTGCTGGTTGGTATGTTCACAGAAAGTCAGACGGCAAATGGCTTTATCAAAAAGTAGATGGTGGTTTGGAATGGTTTGTTCCCGGAAGTGAGCCACACGGTGCATATAAATCTCTTTTAATGGATAAATACAGCAAAGAAGAATACACAGATGTTAATAATGACACTATAACTTGTTATGCACAATGGAATCAGACAACATCGGATAATACTTTGGAGGGTTATTCTCCAATAGATTTGGGAAATAATTTTTTTGCACATATAAGACAATCTAAAACAGGGCTTTATATTACAGATACTAATTATTCACTCTTTGCTTCCAATGGTACATTTGATGTATCACAAATTTGGAATTTTTCAAGATGTTCAGATGGTTCTTATATAATTTCAAATTCATCAAGTGGATATGTTTGGGATGTTGCATCGGGTTTATTTATCGATGGTAGAGGAGTAGGAATGTATCAGCCCAACGGCTCGGATGCTCAACGCTTCTTTATTTACTATATTGAAGGTAATTTTTATTTTCGCTGTGCAACCGCTTATAAAACATTAGATGTTGACGGCGGAAGCAAAAACCTTCAACTCTATGGATGCGGCACAGGGTTGTCAGTTAAAGATACAGACCCTATTACTTATAATGCAAGGTCTTTTGAAATAGTTAAATATACTTTAGATAATCATTCTAATTGTAATAGGGGATTTGGAACAAATTATATTGCAAAAATACAGAATGTTTCCTCGGGAAAATTTCTTACTGCCGTTGGAGACCAATTGATTTTCAAAAATGCAACAAATAAGAATGACCAATTATGGTTTATAACTCAAAATTCTGATGGCTCACATTGTATCAGGTCTCTCCTTGATGGAAAAGCGATTGATGTTAAAAGCAGAGGATTTGATGCAGGAACAGAGCTTTGGCTATATGATTATAACGGAACTGTTGCGCAAACCTTCTATTTCCACGATGTATCTCAAACAATATCTATAATTAAACCAACATATACAAATTGTGTTTTTGATATGGATGCTGCAACATCTGTTCCTCATCTTTATCCTAATGGATCAGATAAAATTCAGGTAGATGCGCAACAATTTTCAATAGCCGATATTAGCCAGGTTTCTTCATTGTTGGTTTCTTCAATGCCCGACAAAACATTATATAATATTGGAGAAACTTTGGATTTGAACGGTTTGAAAATTTCAGCTGTTGCAAAGAATGGAATAACATTTGATGCATTTGAATATAGCGTATCTCAAACAGGAGAATTAACAACTGTAGGTACTCAAACCATAACTGTGAATTTTGCAGGTGTTTCAACATCTTTTGATGTTAATATTGTTGACCCGAATTCTGATATTCCAACTCCACCTTCTGAAGAATTGACTGAAATAATAATTAAAGAAGATTCAATTTATCATTCTGAAAACAAATACATCTATGGTGTTGGTACAGAAGTTACTGTTTCTGACCTTTTATTAAACTTTGAAAATAATAATCTTATAGTTTATGATTCAGAAGGAAACCTGCTTAAGGAAGACAGCTTTGTTGGAACGGGATCACGAATTTCTCTCATGAAGAATGAAACAGAGATTGATAATCTTAAAGTTATCGTTATGGGAGATGTTGATGGTAACGGCAAGATTGATACAACAGATTATTTACGAATTAAAATGTATTTTCTTGAATCATTTGATGTAACAGATGCTTTTTATCTTTCGGGAGATGTGGATTCAAATGGAATAATTGAAAGTACTGATTATATGAGAATAAAACTAATGTTTTTGCAAAAATAATAGTTGTGTAAAACATAAAATCATATATAAAAAAATGTTGTAAAAAATCTTCTTTTTGGTTGTTTTTATGATTGACTTTTCAAGCAATTTTTGGTATAATACATAAAACCAAGAAAACTTGGAGGGTAGCTGTATGGCAATGAAAAAAGGTATCAAGATTTTCAGCACAGAGCTAAATACCGCATTTTCTCAAAATGTGGTTGAAGTTTTGCCCGCCATTGAAGAGTATGCTCCTTGTCGCCTTGCGGAATTGTCATTTGATTCTAAAACCCAATATGCTATTTTTCCCGGCTTTTGCGATGTGCATGTGCATTTTCGCCAGCCGGGATTTTTATATAAAGAAACAATAAAAAGCGGCTCTCTTTCTGCTGCCCATGGTGGTTATACTGCGGTTTGTACAATGCCGAATTTGAATCCTGTTCCTGATTCTTATAATAATTTAAAGCCACAGCTTGATGCAATTGAATCCGATGCTTGTATCAATGTTTATCCATACGGGGCAATAACCGAAGGAGAAAATGGCAAGTCTCTTGCATCCTTCGATGAACTTTCGGACTTTGTTGTTGGTTTTTCTGATGATGGAAAAGGTGTTCAGGATGCTGATTTGATGTTATCGGCTATGAAAAAAGCAGCTAGTTTAAATAAAATAATTGTAGCTCACTGTGAAGTTAATTCCCTCTTGAATGGCGGTTACATCCATCAAGGAGAATATGCAAGAAAAAACAATCATTCAGGTATTTCTTCTGCAAGTGAATATGAAATGATAAAAAGAGACATAGAACTTGTTGAAAAAACAGGATGCAAATATCATGTTTGCCACATTTCAACAAAAGAAAGTGTTGAAATCATAAGAAAAGCAAAAGCAAAAGGCCTTGATGTAACCTGTGAAACAGCACCTCACTATCTTGTTCTTTGTGATGAAGATTTACAAGAAGATGGTAAATTCAAAATGAATCCTCCTTTAAGAAGCAGAGAAGATATGGAAGCATTGATTGAGGGAATATCAGACGGAACTATAGATATAATAGCAACAGACCATGCACCGCATAGCTGCGAAGAAAAATCTCGTGGGCTGGAGAAAAGTACTTTCGGAATAGTTGGGCTTGAAACCGCTTTTCAAATATTATATACAAAACTCGTTAAACCAGGAATTGTTTCTATGGAAAAACTTATTCAATTGATTTCAACGAATCCAAGAAAAAGATTCAATATCCCTCTCGGCAATGATTTTTCTCTTTGGGATTTGTCCATTTGCGAAACAGTTAACCCTCAAAAATTTTTATCAATGGGAAAATCAACTCCATTTGAAGGCGAAACAGTATTTGGAAAATGTTTGCTTACCGTATGTAATGGCAAAGTTGTTTATAATGAGAAATAAAATGAGATAAAAACTGGAGATAAAAATGAAACAAGGATTGTTTGAAGTTTCTGAAAATATCAAATTAACATCAAATGTTTATAAAATGACATTACTTGGTGATAGTAGCGGTATCACTTGTTGCGGTCAGTTTGTTAATGTTAAATTAAACGATTTGTTTCTCCGTAGACCGATTTCTGTATTTGATGTTACCGAAAACGGATTTACAATAATATATAAAGTTGTTGGCGAAGGTACTGAACAAATGGCTCAAATCAAAGTTGGGGAACAGCTTGATATATTAACAGGACTTGGAAACGGATATGACTTGAATTTCAAAGAAGAAAACGCTTTGCTTATAGGTGGTGGCGTTGGTATACCTCCATTATTTTATCTTGCAAAACAGCTTTTGGATAAAGGTAAAAAAGTTTATGCAATTTTGGGTTTTAATAATTCGGATGAAATTTTTGCTGTTGATGATTTTATTGCATTAGGAATTGAAGTTTCAGTAACAACTGTTGACGGTAGTTTTGGAACAAAGGGCTTTGTAACGGATGCGCTTCCTGATTTTGATTATCATTACTTTACCTGTGGTCCTGAGCCAATGCTTAAAGCGGTTTATAAAAAAGCAAAAGGAAATGGGCAGTTTAGTTTTGAAGAAAGGATGGGTTGTGGATTTGGTGCTTGTATGGGTTGTTCTCATAAAACAATAAAAGGTTACAAGCGTGTTTGCAAAGACGGACCTGTTTTCAAAAAGGAGGAAATATTGTGGGAAGATTAAAAGTTTCTCTTTGCGGTATCGAAATCGATAACCCAATAATTCCTTCGAGCGGAACATTTGGTTATGGCTATGAGTTCGCAGAGTTTTACGATATAAATATTTTAGGCACATTTTCTTTTAAAGGAACAACAAAAGAGCCAAGATTTGGTAATCCAACTCCAAGAATTGCTGAATGTACAGCTGGGATGATTAACGCTGTTGGCTTGCAAAATCCCGGTGTTGAAGCAGTTATTTCCGAAGAATTACCAAAACTTTCCCATTGCTTCAATAAAAAAGTTATGGCTAATATCGGTGGTTTCTCTATTGATGAATATGTTTATACTGCTTCAAAACTCGATAAATGTGATAATATTGGTTGGCTTGAAATTAACATAAGCTGTCCTAATGTTCATGGCGGTGGTATGAGCTTTGGAACTTCTCCATCATCAGCATATCAGGTTGTATCCGCAGTAAAAAAAGCTACAACAAAACCAATAATTATAAAATTATCGCCTAATGTAACTGATATTGTCTCAATTGCAAAAGCGTGTGAAGACGCAGGCGCAGACGGCATTAGCTTAATCAATACAATGCTTGGAATGAGAATTGACCTTAATAAGAGAAAACCAATAATAGCAAATAAAATGGGAGGTTTTTCAGGCCCTGCAATTTTTCCTGTTGCTCTTAGAATGGTTTATCAGGTGTACGAAGCTGTTAAAATACCAATAATCGGTATGGGTGGGATATCCAAATCTGAAGATGCCATAGAAATGATGATGGCGGGTGCTACAGCTGTTCAGGTAGGAACAGCAAATCTTATTGAACCATATGCTTGTAAAAATATAATAGACAATCTTGAAATGACACTTGATAAATACAAAATAAATAATATAAAAGATATTATAGGAGTTAGTCATAATGGGTAAGGATGTAATTGTTGCTTGCGATTTTTCAAGTAAGGATGAAGTTTTAAATTTTCTCGATAAGTTTCATGAGAAAAAGCCATTTGTGAAAATAGGAATGGAGCTATATTATGCTGAAGGCCCTTCTATAGTTAAAGAGATAAAGAAAAGAGGCCACAAGATTTTTCTTGACCTTAAGCTCCATGATATTCCAAATACCGTAAAAAAGACAATGTCTGTTTTATCTCGACTTGATGTTGATATGACAAATCTTCATGCTAGCGGAACATCACAAATGATGAAAGCGGCAATTGAAGGCCTTACAAGGGAAGATGGTACAAGACCAATTCTCATAGCTGTAACACAACTTACTTCAACTGATTCTAACTCTCTTAAAAACGAGCTTCTCATAGACGAATCTATGGAAAAAGTAGTTATTCACTATGCTGAGAACGCAAAATTATCAGGGCTTGACGGTGTTGTATGTTCGCCATTGGAGGCAGAAGCTGTTCATAATGCTTGCGGTTGCGGTTTTGTAACAGTAACTCCCGGAGTGAGATTTGCAGATGATGAAAAGGGGGACCAAAAACGAGTTATGACTCCATCACAGGCAAAAGCTATCGGGTCAGATTATATTGTTGTTGGAAGACCAATAACATCAGCAGATGACCCTGTTGCCGCATATCAACGATGTGTTGACGAATTTGTTGGATAAAATAACAATAACAAAGAGGAGATATTATGGAAGGGTATAAAAGAGAATTTATTCAGTTTCTACAAGATGCCAATGTTTTGAAATTTGGAGATTTCACCGCTAAAAGCGGAAGAAAAATACCTTATTTCATAAATGCAGGAGAGATAAAAACAGGAAAACAGATATCTCAGCTTGGAAAATTTTATGCTAAGGCATATATGGAAAAATTAGGAAAAAGACAATCGGTTTTATATGGCCCTGCATACAAGGGTATTTCCATTGCAGTATCAGCTGCTTCCGCTCTTGCTCAAGAGGGATTGGATGTTCCATTCTTTTTTAACAGAAAAGAAGTTAAAGATCATGGCGAAGGCGGTTTATTTGTTGGATATATGCCAAAAGAAAATGAAGAAATTGTTATTGTTGAAGATGTTATTACCGCAGGTACAGCAATAAGGGAAAGTATGTCAAATCTTACTTCCCTTGAAAAAACAAAGGTTATAGCTGTTTTTGTTATGGTAGACAGAAAAGAAAAGGGCAAAGGTGAAAAATCAGCCATGGCGGAAATTGAAGAAGAATATGGCTTTCCTGTTTATTCTGTTGTTGATGTTTATGATATAATCGAATTTTTAGAAGAAAAAAGTGAAAATGCTGAAAATGTTGAGCGAATCAAAAAATATCTTTCTGTGAACGGAGCTGCTTTATGAGAGGATTAATTGATATTACAGATTTTTCTGTTTCTGAAATCAACGAACTTATTGCAACTGCAAACGATATTATTGATAACCCTGAAAAATATAGCGAAAAATGCAAAGGAAAAAAACTTGCAACATTATTTTTTGAACCATCTACAAGAACAAGACTCAGTTTTGAAGCTGCAATGTATGACCTTGGAGGTAATGTTCTCGGATTTTCGGAAGCAGCATCTTCTTCAGCAGTTAAGGGAGAAAGTGTTGCTGACACAGCAAAAGTTATAAGCTGTTATGCAGATATTATTGCAATGCGTCATCCAAAAGAGGGTTCGGCTTATGTTGCAATGAAAAATGCTTCAATTCCTGTTATTAACGCAGGTGATGGTGGACATAGCCATCCAACTCAGACACTAACTGATTTACTCACAATTCATCGTGAAAAAGGTAAATTTGAGGATTTAACCATAGGACTTTGCGGAGACCTTAAATTTGGAAGAACAGTTCATTCACTTATAGCCGCTTTATCCCGATATAGCGGAGTTAAATTTGTTTTAATCTCTCCCGAAGAATTAAAGCTCCCAAGTTATGTTAAAAAAGATGTTTTGAAAAAAAATAATATTCCTTATGTTCAAACAACTGACCTTGAAAAAGTTTTACCAGACCTTGATGTTTTATATATGACTCGTGTTCAGCGTGAAAGATTTTTCAACGAAGAAGATTATTTAAGACTCAAAGATAGCTATATTATAGAGCCAAAAAAATTATTAAAAGCCAAGGAATCACTTTCAATAATGCATCCGCTTCCAAGAGTTAATGAAATCAGCGTTGCAGTTGACTCTGACCCTCGTGCTTGTTATTTTAAACAGGTTCTTTATGGTAAATTCATAAGAATGGCGC
The DNA here is from genome assembly GCA_045577455.1 of Eubacteriales bacterium. Lineage (GTDB taxonomy): Bacteria > Bacillota > Clostridia > Oscillospirales > CAG-382 > SIG653. The sequence goes on along the minus strand of JAZNIJ010000171.1, from coordinate 5,731 downwards.
TTATATTAAAGCTATTAGAGGAGGCAAAACAATGAATATAGATTCAATTAAAAACGGTGTTGTTATTGACCATATAACTGCAGGAAAAGCAATGCTTCTGTATCAGCTTTTAGGACTTGAAAGCATAGATTGTTCAATTGCTATAATAAAAAATGCAAATAGCATCAGACGAGGAAAAAAAGATATAATTAAAATCGACGGTGAAATTTTCCCCGACATTGATATAATTGGTTATGTTGACCCAGGTGCAACTGTAAATATCATAAAGGATGGTAATGTCGTTTCAAAAAAGACGATTGATATGCCAGATATGCTAACAAACGTTATCAAATGTAAAAATCCTCGTTGCATCACTTCAATTGAGCAAGAGCTTGAACATATTTTTAAATTGACCGACAGAGAAAATAAAGTATATCGTTGTATATATTGTGAAACAAAAGCAGCTTTATAATATTTAAAAGGAGAGAAGTTATGGCAATTTTTATCAATGAAACATCACACACTTTTAATGAATACTTACTCATCCCCGGTTATTCTTCGAAGGAATGCATTCCATCTAATGTTAGCTTGAAAACCCCATTAGTACGCTTTAATAAAGGGGAAGAACCTGAAATTTCAATGAACATTCCAATGGTTTCTGCAATTATGCAATCTGTTTCTGGAGACAAGCTCGCTGTTGCACTCGCTATGGAGGGTGGGGTATCATTTATTTATGGCTCACAAAGCATAGAAGATGAAGCTGCAATGGTTAAAAGAGCTAAAAATTATAAAGCTGGATTTGTTAAAAGCGATTCCAATGTTACTCCCGATGATACTTTGAAGAATATTGTTGAACTTTATGAAAAAAACGGGCATTCAACTGTTGCTGTAACTTCAGACGGAACATCCGAAGGTGTGCTTTTAGGTATAGTTACAAGTAGAGATTATCGTGTTAGCCGTATGGAGCTTTCAACAAAAGTAAAAGAGTTTATGACGCCTCTTGAAAAGTTGATATGTGCTCCTGAGGGAACATCATTAAAAGAAGCAAACGACATTATATGGGATAATAAACTTAATTCATTACCCATAGTTGATAAGGATGGAAAGCTCTGCTATTTTGTTTTCCGAAAAGATTATGATACACATAAACTAAATCCCAACGAGCTTCTCGATTCAAATAAACGATATGTTGTTGGTGCTGGTATTAACACAAGGGACTATGCCGAAAGAGTTCCTGCGCTGATAGAAGCAGGTGCAGATGTGCTTTGTATAGATTCATCAGAGGGCTTTTCTGAATGGCAAAAAATAACTCTTAAATGGATAAGAGAGAAATACGGAAACGATGTTAAAGTTGGAGCAGGAAATGTTGTTGATGCTGATGGCTTTAGATTTTTAGCAGATTGCGGTGCGGATTTTATTAAGGTTGGAATTGGCGGAGGTTCTATCTGCATTACAAGAGAAACAAAGGGTATAGGCAGAGGGCAAGCAACTGCTTTAATTGATGTTTGCAAAGCAAGAGACAAATATTTCAAAGAAACAGGTGTTTATATCCCTGTATGTTCCGATGGCGGTATCGTTTATGACCATCATATAACCCTTGCACTTGCTATGGGTGCTGATTTTGTTATGCTTGGCAGATATTTTGCAAGATTTGATGAAAGCCCAACCAATAAGGTAAATATCGGGGGAACTTATTATAAAGAATATTGGGGAGAGGGAAGCAACCGTGCGAGAAACTGGCAGAGATATGATATGGGCGGTGATAAAAAGCTGTCTTTTGAAGAAGGTGTTGATTCCTATGTTCCATATGCTGGTTCATTGAAAGACAATGTTGCACTTTCGTTGAACAAAGTTCGTTCAACTATGTGTAACTGTGGCGCTTTAACTATTTCCGAACTTCAGAAAAAAGCTAAGCTCACTCTCGTTTCATCCGTAAGCATAACTGAGGGCGGTGCTCACGATGTAATCCAGAAAGATAAGAGTACACCAATAAAATAAAGGGAAGGTATATTCAATGAAAAAAGTTGGAATTGTTATGGGAAGCGATAGTGATCTTCCTATAATTCAAAAAGCAATAGATGTTTTAAAAGAATTTGAAGTTCCATATTCTGTTCATATATATTCAGCTCACAGAACGCCTGATAAAGCAAGAGAATTCAGCATAAATGCAAGAGCAAATAGTTTCGGTGTAATCATTGCTGCAGCGGGTATGGCGGCTCATCTTGCAGGAGCTATTGCAGCAAACACAACATTGCCTGTAATTGGAATTCCTTGTAAATCATCTGCTTTTGATGGTATGGATGCATTGCTTTCAACCGTACAGATGCCAAGTGGAATTCCTGTTGCAACAGTTGCGGTTAATGGTGGTGCTAATGCGGCTTTGCTTGCAATTCAAATTTTATCTGTGAGTGATAAATCCCTTGCAGAAAAGCTGGATGCAAAAAGACAAAAAGATTCTATGTCTGTTCTTGCTAAAGATGAAGAAATTGCTTCAAAACTTTAATTTTTAAATAAAAGGAGATACAAAAATGGAAAAAAAGCTCGTATATACAGGTAAAACAAAAGATGTTTTCTCACTCGAAAATGGAAATTATTTACTTAAATTTAAAGACGATTGTACAGGCAAAGATGGTGTATTTGATCCCGGAGAAAACTCTGTAGGTCTCACAATAGATGGCGTTGGAGATGTAAATCTTCGTATGTCTGTATATTTCTTTGAAAAAGTTAATATGGCAGGAATCAAAACTCATTTTGTAAGTGCAAATCTTGATGATACAACAATGGAAGTTCTTCCTGCAAAAGTTTTCGGTAAAGGTCTTGAAGTAATTTGCAGACATAAAGCCGTCGGTAGCTTTTATCGTCGTTATAGCGATTATATCGATGAAGGAGCAGACCTTCCTGAATATGTTGAAATGACATTTAAAAATGATGAAAAAGGAGACCCTCTTGTTATAAAAGATGCTCTTGTTGCTCTCGGTGTAATGACAGACAAGCAGTATGATGATATTAAAGAAATGACTCAGAAAATAACAAGAATTGTTGCAAACGATCTTCTTAATAAGGGACTTGTTCTTTACGATATTAAATTCGAATTTGGATATGATAAAGACGGAAATGTTATGCTAATTGATGAAATTGCTTCTGGTAATATGAGAGTTTATAAAAATGGCGAATATATTGACCCTATAACATTGTCAAAGCTGTTTTTTGCATAAAATATTTAACGGAGGTTTCTTTTTGATGGGTGGTTTTTTTGGAGTAACTTCTTGTAAAAACTGTGTTCCTGATGTGTTTTTTGGAACAGATTATCATTCTCATCTTGGTACAAAGCGCGGAGGAATGGCGGCATTTGATATAAAGCTCGGAATGCAAAGAGAAATTCATAGTATTGAAAATTCTCCGTTCAGAACAAAGTTTGAAGGTATAATTGATGAAATGTATGGCAACGCCGCAATTGGTTGCATTAGCGATAGCGATCCTCAGCCAATTATAATTCGTTCAAAATTAGGTATATACGCAATATGTACAGTTGGAATTATCAATAATGCAGACGAGTTGACGGAAAAATACCTATCTCAGAGTGGAAGCCATTTTCAGGCAATGACAGGAGGAAGAATAAATTCCAACGAGCTTGTTGCAACGCTGATTCATCAAAAAGATAGCTTTGCTGACGGTATTAGGTTTGTTCACGATTCAATAGACGGAACTGCATCTATAATCATCCTTAAAGAAGATGGAAATATCATAGCTGTAAGAGATAAATATGGTAGATTGCCCTTAAGCATTGGAAAAAATCTCTATGGTCATTGTGTAACCTTTGAAGATTTTGCAGGAGCAAAGCTAGGTTATGAAATGGTAAGAGAGTTAGGACCTGGTGAGATTGTTGAAATTTCACCTGATGATATAACTGTTCTATCACCACCAAGAAAAGAAAAGAAAATTTGTGCCTTTCTTTGGGCATATTACGGATATTCAACTTCTTGCTATGAGGGAATAAATGTTGAAATGATGCGATATCACAACGGTAGAATTATGGCAAGAGATGATAAAGAAAACAATGTATTACCTGATGTTGACTATGTATGTGGTGTGCCGGATTCGGGAACTCCTCATGCTATTGGTTATTCCAATGAGTGCGGAATTCCGTTTGCAAGACCTTTTATTAAATATACTCCAACTTGGCCAAGGAGCTTTATGCCATCAAGCCAAAATGAGCGTAATGTTATTGCAAAGATGAAACAGATTCCTATCCATCAGCTCATCAGAGATAAAAAACTGTTGTTTGTTGATGATTCTATAGTAAGAGGAACGCAGTTAAAAAACACCGTTAGTTTTCTCTATGAGCATGGAGCTAAAGAAGTTCATATGCGGTCTGCTTGTCCGCCAATTATGTTCGCTTGTAAATATCTTAATTTTTCGCGTTCAACTTCGGATGATGATTTGATTTCCAGAGTTATAGTTTCTGAGCTTGAAGGAAAAGAAGGGCTTAAGCATATTGAGGAATATATGGATGGCTCAACTGAGCGTGGAAAAAATATGCGTAAAGCAATTTGTGAAAAATTCAAGTTTACATCATTGGAATATCAAACTTTAAATGGTATGATAGAAGCAATAGGGCTTAAACCTTGTGATGTATGTACATATTGTTGGAATGGAAAGGAATAAAGAAATGAGTATGCAATCAAAATCTGAAAGCTATGCAGCAGCAGGAGTTGATATAACTGCTGGATATAAAGCCGTTGAGCTTATGAAAAAACATATTCTGAGAACAAAAAATGCAGGTTGCCTTGATGATGTTGGTGGCTTTGGAGGCTGCTTTGGGCTTGATTTGTTCGGCATAAAGAATCCTGTACTTGTATCAGGCACAGATGGAGTTGGGACAAAGCTAAAAATGGCTATCCTTCTGGATAAACACAATACCATCGGTATCGACTGCGTTGCAATGTGCGTAAACGATATTATTTGTTGCGGTGCTAAACCATTATTTTTCCTCGATTATATTGCTTGCGGAAAGAATATTCCGGAAAAAATTGCAGAAATAGTTGGTGGTGTTGCTGAAGGGTGTGTTCAATCGGGTGTCGCATTGATCGGCGGAGAAACAGCCGAGCATCCAGGTATGATGCCTGCTCATGAATATGACCTTGCAGGATTTGCAGTTGGTATTGTTGATAAAGAAAAAATAATAGATAAAAACAAAATGAAAGAGGGCGATGTTGTTATAGCTCTTGCATCAACAGGGATACATTCTAACGGTTTTTCCCTTTGCAGAAAAGTTTTTGATATAGATAATAACAATCCTGACCTGTACAAGCCGTGTGATGCTCTTAATGGTTCTACTATTGGAGAAACTCTTTTAACACCAACAAAAATATATGTAAAATCAGTTCTTTCACTTCTTGAAAAGGTGGATGTAAAAGGCATTTCGCATATAACAGGCGGTGGTTTTTATGAAAATATTCCAAGAAGTATTCCCGACGGTTTGTGTGCAAAAATAAGAGAAGCATCAATTAAAATTCTTCCCATATTTGACTTGATTCAAAAAACAGGAAACATATCAAAGCGTGATATGTTCAATACTTTCAATATGGGGGTTGGTATGAGCATTATAGTTTCACCTGATGATGTTGAAAAAGCAATTGAAATATTATCTTCCTGTGGTGAAGATGCATATGTAATTGGTGAAATAATTAAAAATGTGGATAAAATTCCAATATGTTGAATTCTGGTAAAGTTAAAATTGCGGTTCGTGTTT
>JAZNIJ010000170.1:0-4609 GCA_045577455.1 Eubacteriales bacterium | reverse complement strand
AGAGCAAAAAATGCTTGACATTTTTTTAACAATATGATAAAATAAAGAAAAAGGATTGGAGATTGCTTTTGATTATTAAACTTGATCAGGCAATGCCTGATATTAAAGAGCTAAAACGGAATATAGATGACCTTGGTGTTTCTTTGAAATTAGATACTCTTAAAGAAAGAATAGATGAGCTTAACGATAAAGTTAACTCTGTTGGATTTTGGGACGATCCTATAGGTGCAAAACCAATTTTAAAAGAGTTAACATCCAAGAAGAACACTTTTGATAAATATATGAAACTCAGAAAAGGGTTCGATGATTTGTATGACTTAATTATTCTTGCAACAGAAGAAGATGATGAGTCTTTAGTTGACGAAATCCTCTCTGAACTTATTTTTTTGAAAGCAGATTATGAGAGCCAAAAAATTTCTGTTTTACTATCGGGAGAATTTGATGGCAACAATGCGATTCTTTCAATTCATCCTGGTGCAGGAGGCACAGAAGCTCAGGATTGGGCTCAGATGTTGTATAGAATGTATTGTCGTTTCGCCGAAAGAAAAAAGTATAAATTAAAGGTTCTTGATTATCTCGATGGTGATGAAGCCGGTATCAAAAGCGTTTCTGTTCTTATTGAGGGTGAGAACGCATATGGCTATCTGAAAAGTGAGCATGGTGTTCATAGACTTGTTAGAGTTTCTCCATTTGATTCATCAGGCAGAAGACACACTTCGTTTGCTTCGGTTGAAGTTATGCCTGAATTTAATGATGATATGGAAATTATTATCGACGAAGCTGATATTAAAATCGATACGCATCGGTCAAGTGGTGCAGGAGGGCAACATATAAATAAAACCGACTCCGCTGTTAGAATTACCCATATTCCAACAGGAATTGTTGTTGGCTGTCAAACAGAAAGAAGTCAACTTCAAAATAAGGAAACTGCAATGAAAATGCTTAAAAGTAAGCTGTTGGAAATCAAAGAAAGGGAAAAGCTCGATAGAATCGAAGATATTGCAGGAAATAAGATGAATATCGAATGGGGTAGTCAAATAAGAAGCTATGTGTTTATGCCGTATACGCTTGTTAAAGATAACAGAACGGGATATGAAACAGGTAATATTTCTGCAGTTATAGATGGCGAACTTGAAGAGTTTATCAACGAGTTTCTTAAATATTCTTGTAACTCTAAGGAAAAGAATAATTAAAGTTCTTTGATGTCTAATTACCTTGAACAAAAAAAATAAAAATGGATATAATATAATAAACGGAGGTACTATTATGAAGAAAACTAAGTTTTACATTGGAATTTGCTTAATTGTTCAGTGCATTTGTTTTGCTATCGCAGCTCTCATACTTTCTGGGCGCGAGAAAAAAGGTCTTGCAAAAGCACTAGGTATCACAGCTGGTATTGGCGGAATTTCAGGAATTGCGCTTATAACTATTGCGATGATACAAAAGAGAAAACAAGAAGAATGTTGCGACGATTGTTTAGAAGATTTTGATGATGATTTCTTTGTTGATGACGAAGACGAAGTTTTTTGTACAGTAGATGATGAAGACGCAACAGAAGAAGCGGCAGACGAGCTTGAATAAGTAATGAGCATAGGCCTTTCGATGTTATTCTTCGAAGGCCTATTTTCACGCATTTTATTCAACTTTAATGGTTTTATCTTTTTTGATTATTTTGTTTAAAGATTGCTACTTTAAAAGAATAATTAAATTATGAATTTGCTATGGTAATTTAAGTTTTATAAAACTTTTTGCCCATCAATAATAACTTCAATAAGCTCGTCTGATTTATATGTTAGCTTCATTGAGAAAAATTTTGAATTATTGTTCAATAGCTCTAAAAAGTATTTGTCCCCCTCCCAAAGATTTAAAGAAAGAACTTTTTCTTTTTCAATCCAAACAAGGTCTCCTTCATTACATTCAATCATTTCTCCTGTAAATTGGTCTGTCGTGAAGACAAACATATACTCAACATCTGTTATATCACAATCAAAGGTAACAACTCCTCTCAGTTTCAAATTATACGCTGTCAGGCCCGTTTCCTCAAATATTTCTCTTTGCGCACATTCTTCGGGAGATTCTCTGTTTTCAAAACCACCGCCTATACCAAGCCATTTTCCCTTGTTTACATCTTTTTCCTTTTTTGTCCGATGAAGCATTAAATATTTGCCATCTTTTTCCAGATAGCAAAGTGTTGTGTTTCTCATTACTGCGATTTCCTTTCGTTTATTATGAGGTGTTTATGTTTATTGCAGATCTGCATTGTGATACTATACTTGATATTATTGGTAAAAATAATTGCTGTTTAAGAGAGAATTCTTCTCATATAGATTGTAAAAAATTAAGTAAATCCAATTATATATCTCAGAACTTTGCAATGTTTATTGATATTGGAAAAACTAAGAATCCTTTTTATCATGTTAACAACATGATAGATATATTTTTAAAAGAGATATCAAATAATGATGACATTATATCTTTCGCAAAATCTTATTCTGACATTTGCAATAATATTTCAAACGGAAAAATCTCCGCAATTCTTACCATCGAAGAAGGCGAAGCGTGCGAAGGAAGTACAGAAAAACTTCTCCATTTGTATAACCGCGGAGTAAGGATGATGACATTTACATGGAATTACAAAAACAGCTTGGCTTCACCAAATTCCAATGAAAATAAAACGGCTTATGTTAACAATAACGAAGGGCTTACTGAAAAAGGATTTGAAATTTTAGAAGCTATGGAGCAATACGGTATTATTCCCGATGTTTCTCATCTTTCTGATAAAGGTTTTTTTGATGTTGCATCAAAATGTAAAAAACCTTTTGTTGCAAGCCATTCAAATGCAAGAGAGATATGCTCCCATCCAAGAAACTTAACAGATTCAATGATAAAAATTATAGGGGAGAAGGGCGGAATCATTGGACTTAATTATTGTAATTCCTTTATTTCCGATTCGTATGAAAAAGGAAGGGGAATAGATATATCACTTTTGCTCCCACACATTAACCACATAATTGATGTTGGTGGTGAAGATTGCATTGCTATTGGAACTGATTTTGATGGGATTGATAACCCACCATTACAAATACCCGACGCATCCCAGCAAATAAATCTTATAAAACTTCTTGAAAAACAAGGTTTTAAAACTCAGATAATTGAAAAGATTTGCTATAAAAACGTAATGCGTCTTTATAAAGATGTTTTAAGATAATAACTTAGTAAATAATATGAACAACAAGAAAATGATGAAATAATTTTTAATTTCATAATCATAAAGGAAGTTAAGGAGTCTATCAATGAAAAATGTAACTATTTTCGACCACCCGCTTATTCAACACAAAACAACGGTTTTAAGGCAGAAAGACACACCAAACAAAGAGTTCAGAGAGTTAATTGAAGAAATTACAATGCTTATGTGTTATGAAGCTCTTAGAGATTTGCCACTTGAAGATGTAAAAATCCAAACTCCTTTAGTTGAAACAACTCAAAAAATGATTAAAGGTAAGAAACTTGCTATTGTACCAATATTAAGGGCTGGCTTAGGAATGGTTAGTGGTATGTTGGATTTGGTTCCTTCTGCTAAAGTTGGTCATATTGGTATGTATCGCGATGAAGAAACATTAGAACCACATGAATATTATTGTAAGCTCCCTGCTGATATTGAGAATAGATTGATTGTTGTTTTAGACCCAATGCTCGCAACTGGTGGTTCAGCAATTGATGCAATAACCCAAATTAAAAGCTATGGTGGTAAAAACATCAAATTCCTCTGTATAATTGCAGCTCCTGAAGGAATTGCGGCATTAAATAAAGCTCACCCCGATGTTGAAATCTACTGTGCTAATGTTGATGAAAAGCTCAACGATAAGGGATACATTATTCCTGGTTTGGGCGACGCAGGAGATAGAATTTTCGGAACGAAGTAATATCACAATAAATATATGATATAGAATCTGGCATCTGTTTTCTACACAAATGCCAGATTCTTTTTTTATTGATTGATTTTAGCTAAATCAGTTTGTATACTCAAATTCGTTATTTCATAAACAAATAAAACATCCGTGATATTTTCATTTTCAATTATAGGTGATAAAAAAGGTTTATAATAGCGTTGGTCTATCATAATTATTTTTTCATAATGTTCTGTTAAAAGCGGAACTAAAGAATTTGCAAATGAATCCTTAATAACCAAAAGAGTTTTTCCATTGTTACATTCTGTTTCAATAACTGTTTTTCCGTAATTATCTCCGAAGAAAACTAAATATTTATCTTTATTATCCAATTTGCTATAATCGTAAATTTCAATTTGATTTTTTGTTGTTCCTGCATTATCAGATTTTTCAACATAAACATTTTTAACTTTGATATTTTTGGCAATTGAAACAGAGTCGGGTTTTGCATTCCAATCTAATATTTTAGAATGTAAGCTTCCATAGAATTCATCAGTAACTTCAGCAAATCTAAAATCTTCATATGCCTTTGGTTTGATGCTATTTGAATTACAATATTCTACATAAGCATAATATGCTCCAAGAGAAGTCCAATGATGGTCTGTCTTGTAATATATATAATCATCGGATTTTTCTTTTAGAGTTGCTCTTACATCGAGGTA
>JAZNIJ010000169.1:0-12990 GCA_045577455.1 Eubacteriales bacterium | reverse complement strand
GACATTGGGTTGAATTGAATTTGTTTTCAATCAGTTTCTCTTTGTTAAAGCAAAACTCTTTTTAATATTCATTGTATTAAATATGCTTTCCGCTTTTTGTTGTTACGATACATTTTTAATCACATCAAATAGGAAAACTATATAAAAGCAAAAATTTAAGCAAACTTTTGTTTAAACTTAAAGCCATATTTTCCGCTTTATTTTTGCTATTAAGAGAGTTTCTTCTCTCTTATTATACAAAAAAATCAAGATTTGGTTATACTAATTTCCGCACATCAATATGAACATATTGATACACCTAAACTTTTAAAAATAAAAATATCCCCTGCATTACAATACACAAAATGCAGGGGAATATATATTCAATTTACTGAACTAATGTAAAAATATAATTATCCTATATACACAGTTAATTCTATAGTCTTCTACGATTTCTTTTTGGATTTTTTTGTTTCTGAATTATCTTTTTCTGTTTTCGTTTTAGATTCATTTTTATCCATTTTGCCATTTTTTTCCAAAGTGTTTTCAGATACTTTTTTAGGGAGCTTTGGCATATGAGGAGCAAATAAAATCATAAAGAGCAAGAAACCCAACCCCAAAGCAAAGCCAGAAAGAGAAGCAGACAAGGTTACTCGTTCTTTAAAAAGATTTCGGATATCAATAGTCAGCATAACAGAATCCACACCAGTAATTTTTTCTAAATCATCGTAATAACCTGTGTTATCTTCACCCTCAAAATGGTCAACGGAATAAATTATGCTTCTGATATCGCTACAAATTGCAGAACATGCCAGTTTATCTTTTTCTGTTGGAGAAGAAGCAAGGCAATTTATGGTTATATCATTTTCCTGCTCCAATATTTTTTTACCATTTTCGGATACCTTGGCAACAAAATACTCTCCATCAAAGGGAAAAACATAATATGTATAAAGAACTATACGCTGGGATATTACATTATTTATTTCATCATCCCCATAAACACTATTTTCATTCTCAGTATTTGACGGGTTAGATACAACCTTTTCAACCCGATAATCAGTTTCAACAAAAGCACTTGTATTAAGATTTATTGATATATTCTTATAATCGCCCTGTTGCTTCTTAAGTGCTATGGAATGTTCTACATTTTTTGTTTTTGAAAACACCGCTGAAAATCCATTTTCAGAATTGTATCCTCTAAAAAAAGCAACAGTGAATGCTGTTGTTATAATTACAGCAAAAACAATTGGAACAATTCTCATCTTTTTCATAATCAATTTACAGCGAACAACATCTAAAAGGACAAAGGCCAAGCCGGTTAAAAAATTTATACCCATAACCGCAAAAGCAGCCGAAAAAGAAAAGCTCACTATCAGAACAATTATTGGTATGAGAATTGTCAAAGCAATATAAAAAACAATAAATGCCTTCATATTTTTATTAAGCTGTCCAAACAGTTTACTAATGATATTTTTAGCCATTATCTTCTCCATCCATATGCTACTAAAAATTAAAACTTACAAAATTTACCGCACCCAAAAGAGCCACATATATTTCCTTCTGAACCATTTGATTTCATTGTTTTTGATGTTTTAGAAATATTTTCAAACAAAGTTATATATTCTTCGTTGTTTTTTTCCATTTTATACGCCGCTTCTGCATGAGTTTTGGCTTCCCAAAGCATACCTCGTCTTACATACAAAATTCCCATAAGGTAATGCCATTCTGCGGTTTGCTCTGACTTGCTGACTCTGTTAAGAATAACCTCTGCTTCTGATATGCGGCCTTCGGTTATAAGATACCTTGCTCTTATTTCCGTTTCAGAATGAACAACACTAACAGTTTCGCCTTTATTACCACCATTTTCTCTTTCCTTAACAATAGTTGCATACGCCTCGTTAATGCGTTTCATTTTTTCAGATGCAATATCAGCAAGAGGACTGTCTATGTAATTATCAGGGTGATATTTCTTTGCAAGCTCTCTATATGCCTTTTTAATCTCTCCATCTGTTGCCTTTTGAGATATTCCCAAAACCTTATATGGATTTTCCATTTAACCGTTGTTTCCTCCTGTTGAGAAATTTACCTGCCAAATACAAAAAGTTTTATATTAAATAATTTCACTTATTACAAATAGCATCGCCTTACTGAAATGATTTCAAAACTCTATCTGTAATTTTATAGCTTCCGTATGTAAGTATATTTTCAATGATACCCTTGTATTGATTGTCTTCAAGAAGATTCAATGCCGAAAGAGCAGTATTCATACTTCCAATCAAGGTGCTTTTTATTGAACTAAGATTCTCTTTCAACACTTTAATATCAGGGAACATTTCTTTTAAAGGGTTATAATTTCCAGTTTTTAAGTCTTTTTTATAATCATCCAATGCATCAATAATATAAATATATCTTCCAATATGATATCCGATTTCGTGTGCAACCCTTTTTCTGTCTCCTTCAAGCCCTGTGGACAAAGTTTTCGCAAGAAGCATTGCAAAACAATCTGCAACACGGTCAATTGAAGAACAGTTTTCCTTTTCTTCTTTTGAAAGCCGATTAAGCTCCAAACGAACCGATTCTGAAAGTTCGGAATTTCGTTTTTCGGCTTGATTCGCTTTTTTTCTAAGCAAAAATAACGGGATGGATTTACATATTTTTTTAATTCCAAATGAATCGTTTTTATCATCAATCATTTTATAATATGAAAGTATCATGAAAGCATCGGCAGTATATTCAATTGACGAGTTTGGTTTAAGCATATTTTTTCTTTTGGGTGAATATGGACAAAAATACTTTTTTATCTGTACATTTTCTTCGACAAGCATCATCCTCATCAAAGCCAAGGCAACAAAATCATAACTCAGAAAAAACCGTGTTAGCTTTGTTGTATGCTTTCCCCCATGACGGCAAATTGCACAGTATGTGCTTTTATATAACTCATATTCCCACATTCTGAGCTGAGAATCATCAACGCAAACATACCCAAACACAACTTGCCCCTTTCTCTGCATATCTTACATATTGTACCTACAATTGATATACTGCAATCAAAAACATCTTAAACATATCACATTTTAGGATTATACCATATTTTTTTAAAAAAGTAAATAGCATAATTTTAAAGGTTTATTACAACCGTATTCTACCTTACACAGTTTTTTATTTTTTGCATATTATACTTTTGATAGAGCTTTTAAAAACAAACAACAGGAGAATACAAATGAAAATATTTATTGACCAAGGACACAATCCAACCAACCCGAACGCTGGCGCTGAAGGTTTTGGACTTAAAGAGCAGGATTTGAATTACAAGATTGGAATTCTGCTTGCAGACCTTTTACGCTCAAATCCTGATTATCAGGTTAAATTATCAAGGCCAACGCCTCAGACACAGCTTGGCACAAGCAACTCCACAAGTCTTGCCGAAAGAGTTAATCTTGCCAACGAATGGGGTGCGGATTATTTTATCTCCCTACACTGCAACTCATCCTTCAACCCATCTGTCAGCGGAAGCGAATGTTATGTTTATAAGGAAAACTCATACGGCTATTGGATGGCGGAACAGCTCCTCATTGGGCTTAACCGTTCTACAGGGCTACCAAACAGAGGGATTTTTACCAACAGGTCGTTTTATGTTATAAGGAACACCAAAATGCCCGCCGTTCTTGTTGAGATGGGATATATCTCAAACGAATACGATGCAAATCTTTTAAATACAAGGCCAGAGCTTTTTGCCGAAGGACTTTACAACGGAATTATCAATTACTTTGCATAAAGTTAAATCGATTCAACAGTAAAAGATATACATTTGTTTATACAACTTTTTCCATATTAAATCAAAAGCATTCGATTTACCCAAGTGGAATCATTGTTTTAAGAAAATAATCTGCCATTTCCTTTGGTGGGATAACCATTCCGTCCTTTGCCCACCAAATAATAACCTGAGACAAACTGCCGCTGAGGCAATATTCAAGGAACCCTTCGGGAAAACGCACATCTTCCCTGTATGCATTCATTCTGAAAAAGCTATGGAATTTTTCCTTTAAGCTTTTCAGAAGCAGGTCTGCATTCGGAGAGGATAGCAAGGGGCAAATTTCCTTTTTGGATTTTTCTATCTGTTTAAAAATTTCAAACAGTTTCTCACTGATATTCTGAGTTGACATTAAAAGCTCAACTTTTTCAGGGAAAACCTTGTTAAAAAAATCGAGGCACATAGCATTAAGCAATTGCTCCTTTGTTTCATAATGACAATAAAAGGTGCTTCTTCCCACATTCGCTCTTTCAATAATATCTTTAACGGATATATCACCGTAATCTCTTTCTAGGAGCAAAGCAATAAACCCTTTAAAAATTGCATCTTTTGTTTTTTTCTGTCTTCTGTCCATTTTAAACTCCAAAATCGGGGGCGTACACACTATTCGTGCATACGCCTCGATTTTTATCTGCTTTTTATTTTAATCAAAAATCAAACTGATATTTACCCGGTAAAACTGTTTCTTTCAGTTTGCCGACCTTAAGGGTACATTCTGTGCATGGTGGAACGGTTATGGAAATTTTGTTTCCGTTTTTTCCATATGTTATTTCAGATTCAATTTTTCCATATGGTGTTTCTGTCTCTGCCTTTACATAATTTACATTTTCAACATAACAAGGTGAAATTTCAAAGGTTTCAAATGCGGCAGAAGTTGGCTTTATTCCGGCAAGATGTGCATAATAGAAATAGGCAAAACCCGAATGCATTGGGTGATTGTATGACGGAACAGTTTTTTTCTCATCAACTGCCTTTATTTCAAGTTGTTCCCAAAGTGATGTTGCGCCATCATCCATCATTGTGCCAAAGCTGAAATGGTCTCTGCCAAAAAGCAACTTCATTGCAACATCGCCCAAACCGTTTTCACAAAGCATAGGTATGAGATATTTATTTCCGTATATGCCTGTATGCATTTCATAATTATTTGCTTCAATAAGCTCTTTTGTTGCATTTACAATTGCTTTTTTATGACCTGCAGGATATATTCCTGTAATAACCGCAGCAGCATTTGAAGCATAATATCCGTATGAATGTTTCTCCGCATCATAATATGCATCGTTAAATGCTGTTTTTATATCCTCTGCCAATGCATAATATTTTCTTGAATCTTCGTTTTCTCCAAGAATTTCAGCAATTTCTCCCAGTTTCAATGTTTCCTCATAAAACATAAGAGTTGAAGAATGTGAAACAGGTATTCTTTTTGGGCTACGCTCTCCAACAGGTGGACACCAATCACCAAGTCCTTCGCTAATTATGTATTGTTCAGACCGTTCAAGCTCGTGGGCAATCCATTCTTTCATATCGGAATAATATTCCTCAAGAATATGCTTATCACCTCTATAAAGATACATATTATATGGTATAATTATTTGTGCGCAACCCCAAAGCGGTGATGCGAAACCACATTCCCTTCTACCCGGAGCTATCATTGTCCAACTTCCATGCGCCTCTCTTGATGTTCTGATATCCTGTATATACTTTTCATACGAAGAAAGGATATCAAAATTATATAACGCTGTATCAGAAACAATCTGTGCATCACCAAGCCAACCGCATTTCTCTCTTGCGGGGCAATCCTCAGGTATACCGTGGTAGTTGGAACGAATTGTTCTCATCATAATTTCATGAAGGTTATTCAAATCTTCGTTATCGGTTTTTACATTTCCCGTTGTTTCAAAATCGGTGCTTAAAGCAACACCTTCAATCATATCAAGAGTTGGCTCTCTGCCATAGAGACCAGTCAATTCGATATATCTGAAGCCGTGGTAAGAGAATTCGGGTGTCCACTCCTCGTTATCCTTTCCCGAGCATATATATATCTGCTGTTGCAACATGAAGACATGGTAAACACCAATTGAACGAGAGTCTATATGTCCTGAAGAATCAACAGTTTCTGCAAAACGAAGTATATATGTTGACCCTTCAGCACTTTTTGGGAAACGAATAGTTACAACACCTGCGAAGTTTTCACCCATATCATAAACCCAAACTCCACTATCAACTCCCTGAAGTTGCTTTATGGAAACCGGCTTTACACTTCTGATTTTTCTGATAGGTGGCATAATAGCCCCTTTGAGCATTCCTTTGGGAATTGTGTCGTAAACCGCCTTTGTGAAGTAATCTTCATCACAACCATATGAGCACCAGCCATCTATTTCCTGTCTTGCATCGTATATTTCTCCACCGTGAACATTGGACAGAATACAGGGTGAAGGAGCTGTTTGCCATGTGTTATCCGTTGCAATAATATCAAATGTTCCATCTTCATATTCTATGCGAAGCTCTGCTAAAGCACATACATCACCATCTTTGAACCATTTGTTATGCCACGCTCTGGACTGAGAATAGAATCCCTCTCCAACATGAAGCCCTATACAATTTTCGGTTTCAAGAAGAGATGTTACATCATATGCCCGATATAAAACCTCTATCTTATAATTGGTTATAGGGGTTTCAAGAAAATAATCTTCAACCTTTTTTCCGTTCAAGAACAAAGTGCCGTATCCAAGCCCAACAGCATAAACCATAGCCCTTTTAATTTGCTTTGTTGTTTTGAACTCCTTACGAAAATAAACACTTGCCCCTTCTATATGCCTTTTAGGGCGTATCCATTTTGCTATAAAATCATCGTTTTCTATCCCAACCGAGAAATCAATAGAGGCAACCGCATCTCCTTTATTTGTTACAGATTTAACTGTGAAGGTATAATCCATACCGTGAAGATACTTAATTGTAGGTGTTACCTCAAATGTCTGAGATGAAATAACCTCTCCGCTGTTATATACAATTTTTCCTCTGTGAAAGATTTTTATTTCATAGCTTTTCTGAAACACATTGCTTTCATCCGACTTTATTTTCCAACCATATCTTATGTTTTCGCAAGGAGCTGCAAGTACCTTTTTTTCGTTTTCAACAGTTAACGAGTGTAATTCAACCATTATTAACCTCACTTCAATTTTTTAAACAACATAAGTTAATCATTAACAAATTGCTCTATTGATTATACAACACAAGAATTTATTTGTCAATCATTTTTCATATTTTGTAAATAGATTTTTAATTATGCATCATCATATTAAAATAAAGCAGGAAATTTCAAATTTCGAAACTGCAAAAAACTAAATAAAAAGCAGAGCATAAGAATAGAAAAATAACACTTGACAAATACCGAATATATGTTTATAATATGTATAGAGGCGGATTATTTGTCCGCAAATTCAGGATAGCACGAGTATATATTCATCCGTCTCAAGGCAGTGCTTTGGGGCTTTTTTGTTTATATATTGCAAATTAACAATTCAGGAGGTTTCTATCTTCTATGGATGCAAGTAAATACAGGGTAGGATATTTCCCTGCTGATAAAAAATATAATTCATGGGTAGATATTGAACGAATAACAGAACCACCCATATGGTGCAGCGTTGATATGCGAGACGGAAACCAGAGTCTTATTGTTCCTATGTCCCTTGAGGAAAAATTGGATTTTTTCAATGTTTTGCTTAAAGTTGGGTTTAAAGAAATTGAAGTTGGGTTTCCTGCTTCGGGAGAAACAGAATATGAATTTTTAAGAACCCTTATTGATAAAAATATGATTCCCGATGATGTTACTGTTCAGGTACTTACCCAATGCAGAGAGCATATTATCAGAAAAACCTTTGAAGCATGCAAGGGGGCAAAAAATGTAATCATTCATTTTTACAACTCTGTCAGCGCTGTACAAAGAGAGCAGGTTTTCAAGATGTCTGAAAAAGAAATCAAACAACTTGCTGTTGACGGTGCAAAGATGGTTAAAACCCTTGCTTCTGAATATGAGGGAAATTTCAGATTCGAGTATTCTCCCGAATCGTTCACAGGAGCAGAGCCAGAGTTTGCCCTTGAAGTATGCAACGCTGTTCTTGATGTTCTTGAGCCATCTGAAGATAACAATGTTATTATCAATCTTCCTGTAACCGTTGAGCTGAGTTTACCCCACATTTATGCTTCACAGGTGGAATACATAAGCAAAAATCTTAAATACCGTAGTTTTGTTACCCTTTCCGTTCATCCTCACAATGACAGAGGAACGGGAATTGCAGATACGGAGCTTGCACTTCTTGCAGGCGCACAAAGAGTTGAAGGTACACTTTTTGGCAACGGTGAAAGAACAGGAAACGCAGATATTGTAACTCTTGCTTTAAATATGTATTCTCACGGTGTTGACCCCAAACTCGATTTTTCTGATATAAACTACATTGTTGAAAAATTCGAAAAATGCACAAGGATGCAGGTTTACGAAAGAGCCCCTTATGCAGGCGCTCTTGTATTTGCTGCTTTCTCAGGGTCTCATCAAGATGCAATAGCAAAGGGCATGAAATACAGAAACCAAAAAGGTATTCACCAATGGACTGTTCCATATATTCCAATTGACCCAAAGGATATTGGAAGAACATACGATGCTGATGTTATAAGAATCAATTCCCAATCGGGCAAAGGCGGTATTGGTTATATTCTTGAACAGACATATGGATACTCTCTGCCTAAAAAGATGCGTGAGGATTTCAGCTATCTTTGCAAAAGCATCTCAGACAGGGCGCACAAAGAGCTTAAACCCGAAGATATGCTTAATATCTTCAAGGAAAACTTCCTCAATATGCCTTCTTTAATATCTGTTTCTGACTTTGCTTTCCAACGCGAGGGCGAAACTGTTACAATCAATGTTACATTTGCAGAAAACGGCAAAGAAACCCGAATTGAAGCCGAGGGCAACGGTTCGCTTTCTGCCATCAATAACGCACTCCGAGAATACACGGGTGCCGATTACAGATTGCAAGTATATACTCAGCATAGTATGCAAGGTGATGGTTCACGAAGCGTTGCAGCGTCTTACATTGGGTTGCAAACATCCGATGATACAATGTATTGGGGTGCAGGAACTGACACCGACGTTATGAAAGCAAATACAAAAGCACTTCTTAGCGCATATCACAACCTTAAAAACGGAGAGAAGCAGAATTAACAATAGCTAAAAAGATTTTCACTCACACAAGACTAAAAAAGGTTGTTGCAGGTAGAATTATTATGTATTCACAAATGGAATAAAAGGAGATTGTTTTGAAAAAATACAGTAAATTCATATTATTTTTGTTCTCTTTCCCCCTTATGCTTTCTCTACCCTCTTGTGCAAATAACAAGGTTGCCAACGATAAAGGAGTTTCTGAAATTCAGTCTGAAGCACAACGGGATGAAAGCGGATTTACTTCTCAATCATCCGAATCTGAAAAAACATACAAACAGATAAGCCCTGAAGAAGCAAAAAACATTATGGATACCCAAAGCGACTATATTATTATCGACGCAAGAACAGAAGAAGAGTTTGCTGAAGGCCATATAAAAAATGCAATACTTATACCCGAATACGAAATTAAAGGTAAAGCAGAACAAGCTCTCCCCGATAAAAATTCTTTGATTCTTGTTTATTGCAGAAGCGGAAGAAGAAGCAAAATTGCGTCAGAAGCTCTCGTGGAGCTTGGATACACAAATGTATATGAATTTGGCGGAATAATAGATTGGAAATACGAGATTGTTAAATAACTTCATAAAGCAAGTGCAAAAATCGTATAAAATTCATCAAATGAGGTAAAAAGATGCTTTTATCAGGTGCAGATATACTAATTGAAACACTTTTAGAACAGGAAGTTGAAACTGTTTTCGGTTACCCGGGCGGACAGATACTGACTGTTTATGACAGTTTATATAAATACAAAAAGAAAATAAATCATATTCTTACAGCCCACGAGCAAGGTGCGGCACACGCGGCAGACGGTTACGCAAGAACAACAGGAAAGGTTGGAGTTGTTATTTCAACCTCCGGGCCGGGTGCAACTAATTTAGTTACAGGAATTGCAACCTCATATCTTGACTCTATCCCTGTTGTTGCAATTTGCGGAAACGTTCCAACAACCCAAATAGGAACAGATAGTTTTCAGGAAATTGACATAACAGGTATAACCTTACCAATTACTAAACACAATTATTTTGTTGGCAATGTTGAAGACCTTGCTGATACGATTCGCAATGCTTTCCGTCTTGCAAAGTCAGGGAGACCTGGACCTGTTCTCATCGATATTCCAAAAGATGTTCAGATGGCAAAATGCGAGTTTATAAAGAAGCCACCCGTTAATGTGGATACACCAATGCCCGCAAAGGCAATTCGTATTGAAGAAGCCGCGGAGGTTATTAACAGCGCCGAAAGACCTTTCATATATTTTGGCGGTGGAGTGCTTTCATCGGGTGCAACTGAAAAAATGCTTGAACTTGCAAATATAATCGACTCACCTATTGGTTGTTCTATGATGGGGCTTTCAACACTCCCCACAGACCATCCTCGATTTTTGGGTATGCATGGTATGCATGGGCATTATGCTTCAACAATTGGTATGCATAACGCCGATGTTGTTATTTCCCTTGGGGTGCGTTTTAATGACAGAGCAACGGGAAACAGATTTAAATTTGCAACAAATTCAAGAATTGTGCATATTGATGTTGACGGTTCTGAGCTTTCTAAAAACATAACTGCAAATGTTGGGTTGAGAGGTGATATAAAAATGACTCTTTCTGCCCTACTTCCCCTATTGGAGCAAAAACAAAATCCTAAATGGATGAATCAGATTCAAAAATTAAAAGAAATAGAAAATGGAACTCTTGACAACAGAGAGGGGTTAACCCCACGAAATGCCATTCTTGAAATCAACAAACACATATCGGAAAACACACCTGTTGCAACCGACGTTGGGCAACATCAGATGTGGGCGGCTCAAAACCTTGTTTTCAAGAATCAAAGGCGTTTCATATCAAGCGGTGGACTTGGTACTATGGGATTTGGACTTGGTGCGGCTATTGGTGCTGCCTTTGGAACAAAGGAACGAACTGTATTGATTACAGGAGACGGTAGCTTTGGTATGTCTCTTAATGAACTTACAACAGCAGTTTCCAACAATATACCATTGGTTATTATCATCATGAACAATGGTGTTTTAGGTATGGTTCGTCAATGGCAAACTCTTTTTTATCATAAGCATTATTCTAACACAGTGCTAAACAGAAAAACAGATTTCACCGCAATTGCCAGAGCTTTTGGAGCAGATGGCGAGCAGGTTGATACTCTTGAAGACCTTAAATTGGCTTTAAACAAGGCATTTTCATTTAACGGAACTTATATTATTGATTGCCTTATAGACAAAGATGAATTTGTTTTACCTATGCTTCCACCTAACGGAAGCACTAACGATATTATTGTTAAGCTGAATTGATTTACAAAAAAACACAAAATAATATTAAAAGAGCAGAGCTGCTTCAAATGTTTTCGCATTTGAAACAGCTCTGTTTTTATTTCAACAATTTCTCAAAAGCAACGCTTTTCGTTTAATCAAGTGTATATGTGCCAAGGAAAGCGCCCTTGATTCTGAGGTAGTCTGTTGTATCAATTTTTTCGTCTGCACAAACATCACCAGCTATAAACTCATAACCTGAAAGGTCATATGTGCCGTTGAATTTTGCCTTGATTCTCAGGTAGTCTGTTGTGTCTACCTTACCGTTGCCGTCAACATCACCTGCAACAATAATTGTGAGAGAATCAACAACTTTATCATTTACAACAAGATTAACTGTATAACCTGTGCCGCAAATTGCATCGTTTGTAACCTGATTTCCGTTTTTATCAAACATTGCTGCTTTAGTGTTATTGAACTGAGCAAGAATTGCAGAAGCAGTAGCATCTGTGCCAATCTTTGTTACATAGCCATCAACCTTAACGAAGTTGGAGCTTGGCTTAATAACAAGTTTTGTTTCTTCGGGAGTCTTTTCGTTTACAGTTACATTAAATGTTGTTGTTTTTCCTTCGAAGGTAACGGTGATTGTCTTTGTACCTGCTGTGGAAAGAACACCTGATGGAGATACTGTAAATCCGCTTGTCAATGTTTTGCTTGTGTTATCACTGTAGTTTGCTTTAATTGTAAGTCCTGTTGTATCAAGAGTATCGCCAACTGTGTATGTTGTTTTGTTGGGGTTCTTGGAAACAGATATTGAGCTGAGTGTAACTGTTTTCAATACAAAGGTATGTGCAGAAATTGCTGATAAATCACCGTTTGCATAGATATGAACTTCTTTGGAGTTTGCATCCATATCAACGGTTCCAATACCCTTAGCACTTCTGATGATATATGCATCGCCTACTGCGTAAACGAAGAATCTCTGTGCAGGAGAGCCGTTTGCATCCCAAAGCTGAACAGCAGTTCCATCGCCTACATTTCCGCCCTGAACATCAAGAACCTTTTTGAAGCTCTTGTTTACGATTTCGTATGATCCGTCTGCCTGACGCTTGAATGTCCAATCAGACTCTTTGTTTGTACAGCTGAGGATTCCTTCTGCTGCGCCTGTGAGGTAAAGTCCTGTTTCCTTGTGCTTAATGGATGTTGTGAACGTTTCACCAAGGTCAACGGGCTTTTTGCCGTTTTGTGTTAAGATTGTAAAGCCAAACAATCTGTGTGGTTCAGGTGTATTACCGTAAAGGTGAACCAATGAACCTGTATTCAAATCAATATCAAATATTTTCTGTGTGTTTGCAGGGCTGATATAATATCCGCCTTCAGTTTCATAGATACGGAATCTCTGAGCTGCTGAATCGTTGGAATCAAACATCTGGAGAGGTGTTCCACTTGCCCAACCAGCTGCCTGAACATCCAATGCTTAAGTCGGATCGTAGCCATGTCGTTCTGTGAGCCAAGGAGTTGTAGTTAACACTTGTCTTCCTAAGACCGCTTGGCCTCCGACTTCATATGATGAAGCATGGCAGGCATACAAAATTATCGGCTCATCAGGAAAAGCATTGGATGTTCAGGCAGCTGGTTGGGCAAGTGGAACACCTCTCCAGATGTTTGATTCCAACGATTCAGCAGAAGTCGGAGGCCAAGCGGTCTTAGGAAGACAAGTGTTAACTACAACTC
>JAZNIJ010000168.1:0-8094 GCA_045577455.1 Eubacteriales bacterium | reverse complement strand
ACCTTTTTCAAAGCTTTCATCACGCATATAAAATTCTCTGAATCTGTCTCCGGGGTGATATTCGGGATCCTTCTTGTCCAATTCACGACAATAACCTACCGAACCGACGGGATGTAAATCTTCAACTGATTTTTTGCCCATCATTCTTCTGTATAACTCATTGATAGCATAAATGCGAGTTGTGAATTCAGTTGAGTAGATATTCAGATTGCTTATGGTTACCATTGCTTCATAGTCTTTGAATATACCGGATAAATCGTTTTCTTTGTCAAGATTCATGACAATTCTCCTTTCAATGATTACGCTTCAAGCACGGGTACACCGATGAATTTAATCGTTCTGTCAAGGTTTTCTTTTAAGCAGGTGAAACAATTGAAGAAAGAATTTGGGAAAGTGAAAAGCATTGTGTCTGCCGATTCCCTTGCAAAAGCGAGAAGCGGATAATCTCCAATCTGAATACAAACAAGACCTGTTTTTCTTTGAACAGATGTGTCAATGACAACCTTGTCACCGAATCCGATTCCTTTGTTTACGAAGCTGTCGTCACGCTGATAAATCTCTCTGAAGCGGAATCCTTCGGCATGTTCGGGGTTGTCCTTGTGTAAATCGCGACAATAACCAATTGATCCGATCGGACACAAATCTTCAACAAAATTTTTGCCCATAAATCTTCTGCGAACTTCTGAAAGGGCGAAAACATCAACTGTGTTACCTGTTGAATAAGTGATCAGGTTGCTTATGATTTCCATTGCTTCAAGGTCGTGGATTTCTGCTGTTGAATTTCTTTTTTCGTCGTTCATAATTTTTCTCCTTTGTTTTGAAATATTAAGGAGAGAAAGTGTGCTTGTTCACTTAAAATTGTTATTCTATTGTATCGTGTAGGAACAAAAGTATATCTCGTATTGTGGACTTTTCTCCTTAACTTCAGCATACACTAAAGGAACACTTAAGTCAACGCGTAATAGCGCACGAATTTTTCGGTCCTTTTTTCAAACATGAACGTGCAATGCGCACAAAAAATTTTATGAGATGGGAATATTATGGGATGTATATTTTTTAGCATTATAAAATATTGACTTTTAACCTTAATACAACTAAAATTATATTATATCAAAGAAAGTAGCCGTTCGGATAACAGCAAGAGGTACGATATGGAATTTATAAATCGTGAAAATATAAAAGAATTTTCAAATCCCGGTGTCGTTTCAAGGCAACTAATTAATTGTGAAAACTCAGAAAGCAAAAGAGTTACAGTTACCGAAGTCCATCTTGAAATCGGTGCAAGTCAACCAAGGCACAAACATAATACTTCAGAACAGATTTGGTATGCCATTCAAGGAACGGGAAAATTACTTCTTGCAGATGAAAAAGAAATGATTTTCAGTGAAGGTGATGTTGCAAGATTTGAAGATGACGATATTCATGGTTTGTTAAATGATGGAGATACAGAATTTATATATATTTCCGTTACATCGCCACCGATTGATTTTGGATATGCTTATAAAGATGAAAAATAATGTAAGAGGTATTAAAATGAAAACCGATATATTAAAACAAAATGAAAACAGTTGGAATGCTTTGGCAGAAGATTTCTTTGGTGTAACGGCTTTGCCCGTGCTTGGTTGTTCAATTCCGACAGAAGATGAATTGCATCTTTTTCCTGATCTTAACGGAAAAGCCGTTTTTGAAATGGGTTGCGGTAGCGGTCATTCTTTAAAGTGGTGTGCCGAACACGGAGCAACAGAGCTTTACGGTCTGGATATTTCCAAACAGCAACTTAATACAGCAAATAAATTGCTTGAAGATAACGGATATTCCTGCACACTTTTTCATCAACCGATGGAAGATGATTCAAACATTCCTAAGAATTACTTTGATGTTGTTTACTCTATATATGCTATCGGTTGGACTACTGACCTTAAAAAGACGATAAAGAATGCTTCTTCATATTTAAAGCAAGGCGGAATATATATCTTCTCTTGGGACCATCCACTTTTGCATTGTGTGGATTTAGAAAGTATTGCAATTTCAGGTGGAAACAGAACCACTAAAACAGAAGAACGAATTATTTTTAATGGCAATTATCTTGAGGAAGATTATTATACCTTTGAGAAGTATGGCAACCCATTGACATTACAAAACAGAAAATTATCAACATATATTAATGCTCTTGCAGAAGCAGGTTTTGCAGTAGAGTGTGTTGTGGAAGAAACAAATTCAAAGATTTTTGAAAAATCCGCGGAATTCTCATCGGGTTATTACGCAGATTTTAAAGCGAAACATTTCCCATTATCCATCGTATTTAAAGCACGGAAATTATAAACATAAATTGGATTTATTTTGTGTGAAATGGTATGGCTGGCAGGTGATATTATGACAATAGGAGTAATCACAGATATACATAACAATCTTACAGCACTTAAAGTTATTGTAGAAAAATTACAACAGTTGGGATGCGATAAGATTATTTGTTGTGGAGATATAATCGGAATCGGACCATATCCTGAAGAAACAGTACAATATCTGATGCAGATTCCTAATTTAATTGCCGTGAGAGGAAATCACGAAAAATATCTGCTTGATAAAATGCCGACTGAATATCCAAATGAAGAGCATATGGGTTATGAGGAAATGAAACACCATAAATGGGAACACAGTTTGTTATCAAAGGAGTCTGTTGATTTTCTCAGGCATTTACCATATCAATTGAGTTTTGAATGTGAAGGCTATACGCTCTTTGTCACGCATTACTGTATGGACAGTAACAGTCATTATATCAATGGCAAGAAGAATCCATCTGTAGATGATTTGGATGAAATGTTTGCCGGTGTTAAAAGTGACATCATTTTATATGGTCACAACCATAATAGAAACATTTGTAAGGGCGATAAAAATTACATAAATGTCGGTTCGCTCGGTTGCCCTGCACAGGATAGAAATATTGCACGATCAGGTATTGTGAACATAGAAAACGGCGGGGTTGAAATAGTGCCAATTGACTTGGAATATGATGTGGATGAAGTAATCAGAGTTATTGATGAAATTAATTATCCTGATGCTGAAAATATTAAAAAGTACTTCTATGGAAATTGATACGGGAGGAAGAGTTATGAAACATTGCGGAACGCAAAAGTTAGAAACAGACAGATTGGTTTTAAGAAGATATGTGAGTGACGATGCTGCCGCAATGTATAAGAATTGGGCATCTGATTCAGAGGTCACTAAATTTTTAATGTGGAAAACGCATTCAAATCAAGAAGAAAGCCAGAGCATAATGGATAGTTGGGTAAAGCAGTACACCAACGATAAATATTATCATTGGGCTATCGTATTGAAAGAAAACGGAAATGAGCCGATTGGAGCTATTGCTGTAGGGCACATGAATGAAGATGTTTCAACAATGCAAATCAGTTATTGCATAGGCAGAAATTGGTGGCATCAGGGTATTACATCGGAAGCACTCAAAGCCGTTATGGATTTTCTGTTTGATACAATAGGCGTAAACCGTATTGAAGCAAGGCACGACCCAAGAAATCCAAATTCCGGAAAAGTAATGCAAAAATGCGGAATGAAATATGAGGGTACTCTGCGTAGCTCCGATTGGAATAATCAGGGCATTTGCGATGCTTCTTATTATGCTTTGTTAAAGTCAGAGCGATGATCTGATTTAGGAAGGAAAATAAAAATGATAAGATTAAGACCTTATAATACATATGATGCAGATAAAATTCTTTCTTGGAGCAATGACGAAAGAGATTTTTATAAATGGTCTGCAGGTGTTATGGGGGAATATCCCATAACAAAAGAACAATTCAGCTTTGTTAATAATCTTATGGCTTTTACTGCTATTGACGATAATGAGGTAGTAGGATTTTTTACAATGAGAAGACCATCTGAAAGTTTTGATGAATTGAGATTTGGCTTTGTAGTTGTTGACCCCAAGAAGCGTGGTAAAGGATACGGTAAAGTAAT
Organism: Eubacteriales bacterium; assembly: GCA_045577455.1. GTDB lineage: Bacteria > Bacillota > Clostridia > Oscillospirales > CAG-382 > SIG653. The sequence continues at coordinate 4,122 of JAZNIJ010000168.1, read as the reverse complement.
GCTTCAGTTGGGATTAAAGTTTGCATTTGAAATTTACGGTGCAAAAAAGGTGTCTTTAGGCGTTTTTGAAAATAACGAATCCGCATATTACTGCTATAAAGCTGTTGGCTTCAGTGATGTAATTCTTGATAAAGCTGAAACTTATTCCGTTTTGGGTGAAGAATGGAAATGTAAAGAAATGATGATTGAAAACAGATAAAATATAATCTGGATGTAGGAGATTTCTCTGATGAATACAATTACTATAAAGCCTTTGATTCCTGAATTAAATAAAGATTATCTTGACTTTTTTGATAACCGTGCATTTACTGATGGTAATCCTAACGGACCTTGCTATTGCACTTCCCCGAATCAGGATGAAGAAACCATTAAAAAGATGGTTAAAAAATTCAAAATATTTGGTATTAAGAAAACACTCCGTAAGTATGCAGTAAAAATGCTGAATGAAAATAAAATACAAGGTTATTTAGCTTTTGACGGGGATATATCTATAGGATGGTGTAATTCTGCAGATATTGAAAGCTATTCAGGTTTTGTTCCCAAAATTGCAAAAGAAAACACTTGCGGAAAAACTGTTTCTATTGTTTGCTTTGAAATTGCCCCCGAATACAGAGGCAAGGGAATCGCATCTGCTTTTATTGAAAGAGTATGTACCGATGCAAAAGAAAAAGGATATGTGGCTGTTGAAGGCTATGCCAAACTTTCTGAACAAAGAGATGATTTTGATTTTCAAGGTCCCGTACAACTCTATAAAAAAGCGGGTTTTGTTGCTGTCGCAAGTGAAAACGGACAAGTTATTATGCGAAAGATGTTATAACTATTACTGTTTTCAGAGGTGATTTATAATGAGATATTCAGAATTACTCAACTATTGTCTTTCGAAAAATGGAGCATATATTGACCATCCGTTTGGTCCTGAAAGTGATATAATAAAAGTTGAAGGAAAAATTTTTGCACAGTTGTTTATTCTTAAAGGCAAGGAAACCGCAACACTTAATTGCGAACGAATGACAGGCGATTTCTACAGACACCTGTTTCCGGATATTGTTGTAAGAGGTTATCATTGCCCGCCGGTTCAACAACCGTATTTTAACACATTCCCCATTGACAGTGTTCCCGATGAAATGATTCTGGAAATGGCAGATCATAGTTATGCAACGGTTGTCGGCAAACTTCCCAAATATAAACAAAAGAAATTGTTAGGTGATATTTAATGGAGAAGCATGATATAATTGATTCAATCAAAAATAAATATCTGAGTAATGATAAAGAAGATGTTCTAAAGCATGTTGAAGATGTAGCGAACATAGCAATTGCGTTGGCGCGAGCATATAATCTTGATATTGTAAAGACGAAACTTGCTGCCTTGCTTCACGATATCAGCGGAGTAATGACACCACAAGAAATGTATGATTTTGCCAAAATGCGTGGTTTAGAAATAGACCCTGCAGAAGAAAAATATCACGCTCTTTTGCATCAAAGAGTTTCAAAAATCATTGCACAAGAAGAATATGATATTACTGATTCTGATATTCTAAATGCAATTGAGTGTCACACAACATTAAAGAAAAATGCAAGTACGTATGATAAGGTTATATTCATTGCAGATAAAATATCTTGGGACACAAAAGGCGTACCTTCATATGATGATTTGCTGAAAAGTGGCTCTGCTGAAACATTAGATGAAGCCTGTTATCTTTATATAAAATATCAGTTTGATAACAATTTGTTGGTTATGGCTCATCAGTGGCTGATAGATGCTTATGAGGATTTGAAAAAAGTATAAAGCTGTTCAGGGGTGATTACATTGTCAAAGTATGATTTTAACATTCGTGTTACAGGACTTCTAATTGAAGATAATAAAATCTTATTGGTAAAACAAAAAATCAGTGATAAAAGAAACTGGTCTCTGCCCGGTGGTAAATTAGAACAGGGAGAAACCATTGAACAAGGTATTATCCGTGAAATGAAAGAAGAAACAGGCCTTGATGTTGAGATAATCCGTTTGTTATATTTATGCGATGTTTCAGCAAGTGATAATACACTTTTACATATAACTTTCCTATTAAAAAGAGTTGCAGGAGATATTGCATTACCTACGAATGAATTTGAATCCAACCCTATATACGATGTTGAATTTGTTCCTATATCTGACTTGGCAGAATATGGCTTTAATGAAAAGTTTCTGAAACTTGCCGAAAACGGATTTTCAGATTCAGGCATATATGCCGGGGATAAATCAAATATCGGGTTAGGGTGAATAAAATGATTAGATTAGCCGAAGAAAAAGATTTTTTACAATTAGCAGAAATGAAATGGGAATATTCTGCAGAAGATGATATAACCTATGGCGAAACAAACATTGTTGGCGTAGATAAGCAGAGTTTCATAGATGATTACATCGCATTTCTGAAAAATGACTCTACATACACAATCTTTGTTTTGGAGCAAGATGGTATCGTAATTTCAGCAATGTTTGTTGCAATTATCGATAAAGTGCCGAAACCCAAAGTGAATAAATCATATATTGCGTATCTTACTAACGTTCATACGATGAAAGAATACAGAAACAAAGGTTACGGAACTGAATTGCTTTCATACATCAAAGAATATCTGAAAGAAAAAGGCTGTGAATTAATCTTTGTATGGCCGAGTGATAATTCTGTTAATTGGTATTCAAGAAATGGTTTCAATATAGAAAATGACATAATGGAATGCGAGTTTTAATATGAGTAAGAATTATATTATCAGAGAGGCTGTTCTCTCTGATGCACAAGATATTTATCATATCAATAAAACAAGCCTTGGTTACGATTATGATTTTGATAAGCAAAAATCAAAAATCGAGGTTGTACTGAAGGATAAAACACAGGTTATTTTTGTAGCAGAATGTGACAACAAAGTGGTTGGTTATATTCATCTTGTAAACTACGATGTTATTTATGCCGATAATTTCAAGAACTGTCTTGGATTAGCAGTTGATGTTGAGTATAAGCGAAACGGTATCGGTTCTGCGTTGCTGAATCAGGCTGAAATCTGGGCAAAAGAAAATGGTGCCGTAGGAATCCGTCTTTGTTCAGGTATTGAGCGAGAAAAAGCTCATCAGTTTTATCAATCACAGGGTTATGAGGTAACGAAATTACAAAAGAACATTAAAAAGATTTTTTAGTTATGGAATGTATTTCAAAGTATAAAACAAGGTGATAATTATGATAAAAATAGATGCAGGCGATTTCTTCTTGGTTGAGCCGAGTGAGGAATATGCAGAACAAATTGCTGAATATAAACAGGCTTGTCTGGATGCGAATTCTTCAATGGACGGTTGCGGTCCTCTCCGCAGATGCGAGGATTCACTTACATATATTGCAGAGTGCAAAAAATTCACATCACCCGAAACACTACCTGATGGGTGGGTTATATCAACGCAGTTTTTCTACATCCGCAAGGCTGATAATCGACTTGTGGGGATGATACAGGTGCGCCATTATTTCAATGATTGGCTTTCAAAGTTTGGTGGTCATATCGGGTACTCAATAAAACCTGACGAAAGAAGAAAAGGCTATGCGACTTCAATGCTGAAAGCTGTTCTTCCTTATTGCAAAGAAATCGGTCTTGACAAAATACTTATATCTTGTATTGATGGCAATATCGGAAGTGAAAAAACAATACTTAACAATGGTGGTGTTTATGAATCCACCGTATATGAACAAGACGAAAAACGCAATCTGAAGAGATTTTGGATAACTCTTTAATAAGATATATTTCGAACTGATTGCTCTCACATTTGTGAGGGCAGTTTTAAATATACGCAAATCCGATTACCGAAAATATTGATTTATTTCCGAATGTGTTGTATCATTATATCATCGGAGCCGATATAATCAATATTACGGAGGTTTTTCTTATGTTTATGGAAGAACGACATCAGGAAATATCAGATATAATCAAAACAAACGGTAAAATTACAATTGCCGAAATAACTGAAAAATACGGAATATCAGATGAATCAGCAAGACGTGATTTGCGATTGCTTGAGCAGAAAGGCATCTGCAAAAGAACTCACGGCGGAGCAATTGTTTTAAGTCAGGTCAGTGTTATACCGCCTTTGAACCGTCAGTATGA
>JAZNIJ010000167.1:0-3754 GCA_045577455.1 Eubacteriales bacterium | reverse complement strand
AATTTAGATAGTTCTCTAAAAGAGAATGAAATTGAATAAAAATATGATTTAATATCCAAAGATATTAATACAGTATCCTCTTTGAAACGATACATGTTCTCAAGTGTTTCAAAAGCATTATTTCGCCATCTTGTATAATTGTCAAAATATCTATTAAATAAAACTCTGCTATCAAAATTTATATTGTCATTATTCTCATCATACAGTGCAGTTTTGTTTATTGTATTTCCATAAACATTATACGACAGTACTTTCTTGTCATTATCCATTTTCCCGAGAAACACAGTCCACAAAGCATCTAAAATATACAGTTCTATAGGTGCATCAATAAAAAAATTTACAGATTTCATTTTTTTATTATTAGGAATAACATTTGAAATCAGACTATTGTTTGTTATGGAATCAGATTCAAATTTTTTAGGAATAGCATAAAAATCCACCATATCAATTAACGAATTTATATATTCCTTTGCCTTAACAGTTTTTGGATGACATAATGCGTATGCTAAAATTTCAAATTTTTTATTCATTTCAACATGGTCATTTTCAAATTCTACAATTTTATTTCTCATAACCGTAAAATTTTTATTATAGTAATAATAACTTTTCAATTTCCTATATGCTCCTTGAAGCATCGAAATATTTTTTTGCTCATCCGAAAACATAATGATCCTCTTTCATGATAATTTAAATCAAATTTGACTTACAGTGATAGATTTCAATTGAATAATTCACACTATTTATCTAGTAAAGGTTTTGAATTCAGTTCTTTGTCGCTAAACCCTATATCAAACTTATCTTCTTCAATATATCCTTATCTGCAGGGCAGAATTTGTAGTTGGGGATTTCGGATGGGGTTATCCATTTCAGGTCGTTGTGTTCCAATAGTTCGGGAACCCCTTCGGATATTTCGGCATTAAATAATGTTAAATGCACAGTGATATCAGGATATTCGTGAACAACTTCGGCGAAAACATCACCAACAGAAACAGTTATATTCAACTCTTCCAGGCACTCACGTATGAGTGCCTGCTCTTTTGTCTCGCCTGGCTCAACCTTGCCACCAACAAACTCCCACAACAAAGCACACGACTTTGTCGCAGGTCGCTGACATATCATAAACTTATCCTTGTTCCATATTAAAGCTGCTACAACTTCGGTCATATATAACCTCTCAAACTAGTTTACTATATTCTATATAATGTTTATATCGTTTTTTCTTATGTTACTTATTAATTGAAATTGTTTTATTCTTTATATGATATTGAATGTTGTTTTGTTCACAAAAATCGATTACATTTTTAGCACAAGCATTATAAAACTCTTTGTTATCCTTATATTGAGATACAACCTTATTGTAATGCAGTCTACCAAATATAATCTTATCAACAAATGAAATGGCTTCTAAAATTTCAAACAAATCCTGATTTATTATATTTGGTGTAGGATAAGGTTCAATGCTAACCCATGTTTTGCAACCTGCATCGTGCAACCTTTTCAAAGCAATTATTCTATCTTTAATTGGTGCTGCTCCTGGCTCATATTCTTTCCTATATTCCTCATTTAGAGAAACCAGTGTTATTCCATACTCATTCTTTTTTGATAACTCCATTAGTTCTATAGGCAAAACACCCTTTGTTAAAACTGAACACTTTATGTTATAGGCATTAGCTTTACGCAAAACTGCTAAACTCATTTCACAAATTTCATCTTGTTTGTACATAAATGGGTCTGTCGTGAAACAAAGATGTAACGATTGTATTCTATCCTTGTATTTGGGTAATTCTTTATCAAGTATCTCAATCGTATTTTCAACTATACAGGGCTCACACCATTCATCGTATGTTTTGACCTTGCCGAAGCGCTTGGCCATCTTCATTGCATAACATGGATATTTGCATCCATGAGAACAACCTTGAATATGATTTAAGGTATAATCCCCATATTCAACACCAGTTTTATATATTAATGTCTTTCTTTTCATTTTTCCCTCTTATCAAAACGGTTTTTTATCTTTTAGAATGTAATTAGCAACTTTTAATGCCAGCCCTATTGCTTTAGGATTTTCACTTGAAACCGCAAAACAAAACAAAAACAACGGACTATTGTTAGAATTACATAATACCCTACTATTATTGGAAACCCTTCCAAAAATGCTGCCTAATCGTCTTTCGATATACGACTTAATCTTTTCTGTATCTGCATCTCTAACTATATTGGTTCCAAACATAGATAACTGATCATCTTCATGGTAAAATTCTGATTCCCAACTATCATCACCAAACAGCGAATTAAGTTTATTTTTCCATGATGCATCAATTTCTCCCGACTTTTTCATCAATCTATTTGCAGCATTCAACGGAAAAAGATACCAAACGTCAATTGCTCTTGTTTCCGCTATTGCTTGTAATGTTTCCCATTTAACATTGGTTGCATAAGGATCAAGAAACAAAACAGCACGAGTTTTTTTCCAATCAACTTTATCACAAATTTCCAAAAGCACCTCATTACAATCTGAGTTAATAATTTTTATTTTATCTTTTTTGGTGGGGTACTCACTATCAATCATACACTCCAATTCTTTCGCGTAAGCTTTTTTCTTTTCTATAAAAACATACTCAGAAAAATCATATTTGGTATTAAGGGCAAGCTTAGCTGAGCCATCAATAACTTCATATTCTTCTTCATTACCAATATTAATTTTTCCAGTTCCTGCAAATGCATCTATATACATTAATTTGAATGGTTGAGATTTCAGAGCTTGAACATAAAAATTCAAGTATTCTGATAATATACCTAATTTTTCAACTGTCCATGCACCGCCAAATTTTTGTTTTGTCATCTTTTCACCTCAAACTATAAAACGCTATTTTATTATTAACTGGTAATCAATGCCTATATGAATACACGTCGTGATTACCATCTCTGCGGTAAGTATATGCATCTATAATGTCCCATTCTCCATCTTGTTGTGCTAATCTGCACATTATGTTATATGTATTGGTTCTCTTGCCAAAAGCTACAAAACCCTCAACACATATTTCCTTGCAATTAAGAAAAGCTTCACGCTCTTCAGCAGATGCAAAAAAATAACATATACCCATTGATAAATTGCCGTTTTTATTAACTTTAGTATAATTTTTCGGCAACAAACCTGCTGTTTTTCTTCTGTATTTCAAACCATTCTTTTTAATTGCGTGTTTCAAAGAATCCATTCTGAAAGAAAAACAAGAAACATAAAAATCCATATATGGATTCTTAAACTTTTCAAGAAAACTAAATTCAAACTCAACCAAACCATGACCATAATCATTGGAATTCAAAAGTGCGAATGTTAGTTCGTCGAATTCGGAATATGTTTTCTCGAACATTTTAGCTTTACATGAACACAAAATCAGTCTCTCGTCTGTTGAATTTTCTGCACCACTTTGCAAACTTACATTAAAAAGCGTTATTTCGTTATTCAACATCAAATTTCACCTTCTAACACCTTCATAATTTCATCTGCTATCCTTCTAATAACAGGCACTACAACACTATTTCCACATTGTTTGTAAGCTTTTTCGAGTGGTATGTTAGGAAACCGAAATTCTTTTGGAAAACCGAGCATTGCTAAACACTCGTAGGGTGTTAATTTTCTAATACCGAAGTCATCTTTTATAACTGGTATTTGATGTTGAAATACCCCCATACTTGCTGTTAAGGTCGGACAAATTTTGTACTTTCGGATATCGTTTCCGTTATCTCTTATACG
>JAZNIJ010000166.1:0-8999 GCA_045577455.1 Eubacteriales bacterium | reverse complement strand
TTGGTGAGAGTTTATTTGAAAACTGAATGGACTCGTGTTAAGGTTGAAAGTTCAATTAATAAATTTAAATATTTTTATTGCTGGAAACCTTTTCGTGGATTTCAATCATCTAAAGCATTATGTAGGTTTTTTAATGAATATGGGGCAGGTGAAAATTATATAGAAACATAAATAAGTAGAATTTGTACTTGGTGGATGGAAATTAGTCTATGCTAGTTGTTTTAAGTAGATATAAAATATCTATGGCTAATAAATATAGATTGATAGTGTGAAAAAAGAGGAATGAAAAATGAAAAACATTGGTATAGTAAAGCAAGTTTTCGAATCTTTGATAATAGCGACCATTCCTGTAATAGTGCTAAAGATAGGTGAGCATATATTAGGAAAAGATATGGCAGAACGATATAATGTTGCTATTTATGTTGCTTCCTGTATACTTTCAGCTCTAATTATATTTTTATTTAATAAATATATCTTCAATCTTAAATATTTTAGAAAATATAAAAAGTATGAGGGTAAATGGATAGAGATTATTCCAGGTTTCACCCGTAAAATATCAGTTTGTAATTTAAGTTTTAAATATGGTGAATACCATTTTGATGGAGTTAATTATAGTGAAGATAAACAAGCACCCATTGAGTTTTATTCTAAAAAGTTTATTGAAAATGGAACAAATGGTTTTTTCTATATAACTAAATGTAATTTGATGGAACGAACAGAAGGCTTTGGGAAAATCATGTCTTTTTCATCTGAAGATAAAAATTGTATCAAGGCTAATGGGTATTTTTTTGATGTTGCGAGTGCGAAAGAACAAAAGGTTCATAAAACCATAATGATTAAGTTTGATGAGAATTTTTATGATAATAACCTCTCGCTACAACGTGGGGAAGATCCAGCAGAATTTTCAGATAGACAAATTTATGAACATGTTAAAGAATATGTTGAGAAGAATTATGATTTGGAGGCTTCAGTATGATTTCTGTTGAAGAAAAAAACAAGTTAATAGAGAAGGCTATTTTGGCAAAACAAAATGCATATTCTCCCTATTCTCAATATAGTGTGGGTGCATCGCTTTTGTCTGAAAAAGGGATTATTTATATAGGTAGTAATTTTGAAAATGCGGCTTTTGGAGCAGGCGTTTGTGCAGAAAGAGTGGCATTGGGGAGTGCATTATCTGCTGGCGAAAGGCAATTTAAAGCTATTTGTGTATGTGGCAATAGTTTTGAAATAACACCATGCGGTATTTGCAGACAAGCATTATCAGAATTTAATGATATAGATGTGATTTGTTGTAATGAGAACGGCGAAAGTATAGAATACAGGTTGTCAGAAATCTTGCCAAAGTCATTTAACTCGGATAATTTAAAGTTTTAATAGTCATTAGAAAGTTTGTTTGCTCATGGAGGAGATTAAATGAAGAAAAAATATCAAGTCTTTATTAGTTCAACAGAAAAAGATCTTGTGGATGAAAGACACAAAATTATGCAAGCTTTACTAGAGAGTAATTGTATTCCATCTGGGATGGAACTATTTGCTACTTCGAATAAAAAATCGTGGGAAATTATTGAACAAGATATTGATGAAAGTGACTTTTATCTGTTGGTAATAGCGGGATGTATGGTTCTTTGACTGAAGACGATAAAGGTAATAAAATATCGTATACGGAAAAAGAATATAATTACGCCTTGAAGAAAAATAAACCTATTATGGTGTTCATGTACAAAGATATAAGCGTTTTACCAGCTGGAAAAGTGGAGAGTAATCATACTGCAAGAAAACGACTTGAAAAGTTTAAAGATAGGATTCGGAGTAGTGGGATGCAAGTGACTTATTGGAACAATGTGGGAGAATTAATATCGAATATTAAGACATCCATATATGTTCTGATTAATAATATTTCCTCATCTGGGTGGGTTAAAGGAACTGATTTAAACAAAGAGGGAATAAATGACGAATTTTTGAGCAGAATTGATAATTTTAATGATTGGGGTCTTTCGAAGATATTTAGAACAAGAGCTGAAAAGAATGCCGAGTCTGATCCAAAATTAGAAAGCCATAATATAAAAAATTTAGATGGTATCGCTTTTGGTTTGAGTTCTTTTAGAAGCAACAGGGAGTATGATGTTTTAGAGTGCCTTAGAAACGGTATGAATATGCGTTTGCTTGCTATGAACCCCCATACTGAATTTGCAAAACAACGTGCTATTGAAGAAAATGTTCATTCAGAAAGTATATCTGATTCAATTGAAAAACTTGTACTTTGGGTAAACGAACTTAATAAGCAATCAACTAAAGGTAAAATAGAAATTAAGTATTATAATGCTATGACTTTAGATTTCTATTGGAGAATAGATGACGATGTGTATGTTGGGCCGTATATGTATAACATTGTAAGTCAACAAACAATCACAATGAAGTTTTTTAAAGGTGGAAAAGGATTTGATTTATATACTCGATATTTTGAGAGTTTATGGAACAATGATATACTATGTAAGTACCCATCAAATTTTGATAAAATAGAGGAGAGTCATATTTGATTGTGTTTAATAAAGTATAGAGTTAGGTAGAATTACTTATTTAATACTAATCATATCTGCTATTTGAGAGTTGCTGTAATTACTATAATTGAATGTAAACTGATTATACTTTTTAGTGTTTATTACTTGCTTTGAGTTCATTGTGGTTGATTTGCAGAGTGTTTAATTGAATAAGTGTTTGTCAAAAAAGAGGATGGAATGTTGTCATTGTCATTTCATCCTCTTTCTTTATGTAAAAACCGAAATTTTAATATTCGAGAGAAAGGACTTTAATTTTTTATTAAGCACAGTTTAAATGAGTAAATATAAAAAAACAAGAAATCCATTTCAATGCAAAATGCATTGGAATGGATTTTTTTATTGCTATAAATGGCTATGTTATATAGCTGAATATCCATAGTTCCCTTTGATTTTTAATTAAAAATTTAAAATCAAAGGAGACTATAAAATGAGTTTTAACAGACAAAAGCAATATAAAGATTTTAGAGAGGATTTAGAAAAAATAGAAAAAGCATTTAGAGAGGATGATTGTTCTGAGGAAAGGATAAGTGGTGCGAGAATTGCTGTTGAAGAATTCCACCATAGCGACAGGGTGCATTTTTCTCATAATCAAAGTCTCAATTGTACAGATGGCGATTTTGATGATGAAAATAATTCGTTGCTTAAAAATCACTTTGATAAATTTTCAGTAAATGAAGAGTACATAACAGATGTTTTTGAACAAATTGATAGTGTTGAAGTATATATCAAACTTAAATCAATGAGTGAAACTAATCAACAGATAGTTAGACTTTTGATAGATAAGTATACATTAGCTGACATTTCAGAACTGCTAAATATTGGTTATTGGGGAGTTGTTAAAAGAGTTCAGCAAATAAGACGAGAACTTTTTCCAATAATGAAGAAACTTTTTCCTGCGGTGTTTGAATCAGATGATAATGATACGGATATTGCTCAAAACTATGATGAAGAAAATCGCACCTTTGCAGGAGGTGGCAAAAATGAGTAAGATTATTACAGATAGTTCAGAGGAGTATTTTGCTGCTCTAAAACTAATTGAACTTCTTTATATAGAAGGTCATATTCCTGATTTCATGTTTCGCAACATATTGAATGAAGCGAAAGATGAAGTAGATATTACTCAATTTAAAATTTCTAAAAACTGACGGAGGAAAGAAAATGTACGGATTAAATTCAGATTTTGAGAAAAGAAATGTTGTTATTTATGGTAGAGTTTCAACAGAACATGAAGCGCAGTTGTCAGCTCTTGAGAATCAGCTTGATTGGTATAAGCCTATTTTAGCTGCAAGACCGGAGTGGACTTTAGTTGGAACATATGTTGATGAGGGGATTACCGGTACATCAGCAGAGAAAAGACCACAGTTTCTGAAAATGATTCAAGATGCTAAAAAACATAAGTTTGATATGATAATTACAAGAGAAGTATCAAGATTTGCAAGAAATACCGTTGATACATTACAATATACTCGTGAACTTAAGTCGAAGGGTGTTGAAGTGTTTTTTATAAATGATAACATAAAGACTTTTGATGGAGATGGGGAGTTGCGATTGACGATTATGGCGACTCTTGCACAGGATGAAAGTCGAAAAACTTCTGTAAGAGTTAAAAGTGGTCAGCAAACATCTATGGAAAATGGTGTATTTTACGGTAGCGGTAATATTTTAGGTTATGACAGAGTAGGACGAAATATGGTATTAAATTCTGAACAAGCAGAAACCGTTAAAATGATATTTGATATGTATCTTGACGGAATGGGGCTTACTCAAATAAAATACGCTTTAGAATCTAAAGGTAGGCTGACATCAACAGGTAAATCAATTTGGTATGCTACAGTGATTTCGCATATTCTGCAAAATACTTTTTATTGTGGAATTATTACATATCATAAGGAATTTACACCTGATTATCTTACTCAGAAAAAGGTTAAAAATTATGGAGAAATTGAACTGATACAAGTAAAGGGGACACATGAGCCCATTGTTTCTGAAGAAGATTTTGAAAGAGTTCAAAGAATAATGGAAAGCAAAAGATGTTCTTTGCCTAACCTTAAAACAGGAAAAAGAAGTGGACAGAAACCATATACAACAGTATGGGGAAAATTGATGGTGTGTTCTTGTGGAAATCATTTTAACAGGAGAACTTGGAATCGGAAAGATGGTACTTCAAATGTGGGATATATTTGTCATACTATTAATAACAAAGGTTCTTTGCAAACAAGAAAAAATAAAGGTTTGTCTGTGATAGACACTTGTGATACCCCACAGGTTCAAGAATGGAAATTGAAAATGATAGCAAAATACATTTTTGAAAAGTATATTACTAATACAAGTAATGTATTGTCTTTAGCACAAGAAATATTAAGAAAACATATAGCAGATAGGGGAGTGGTAATTAATAATGATGAAATAATAAAAAGAAAGGAGATTGAAATTCAAAAGTTAAGAAGAAAACTCGATGGTTACATGGAGATGAGGTCGGAAGGAGAGATAAGCAGAGATGTGTTTCGTGAGAAAAATGAAGAATTAAGCAGAAAAATTTCAGTGCTGGAAAAAGATATTAATCGACTATATGCTGAAGAAGAGTTGAATAGTCAGGAAACAATAGATTGTCATAAGAAGCTTGATTTATTAAAGAATTTGTTATATAACTATGTTAATGTTAGTGATGATTCTGATATTCCTGGAAATGTGGTGGAAGCATTTATTAAAGAGATACGAGTGTCTAAAAATGGCTTCGAATGGTATCTGAGAACAGGTGGTTCTTTACACAGCTTTGTTGTGAAGGGTAGAAAAAGACAAACTGGCGAGATAATTGAGTCCGCAGTTGACCCGCCTCCGTGCAACTTGACTGATAGAAACACAGGCAGCTATCAAAGAAATGTAATTCCTTGCGAATTAGTTTCGTAGCATAATAAATTAACGAATCCCCATCGAGTAAAATCGGTGGGGATTTTTTCGTGGCAGTTGAATAGTCTGATTCAAAATGGTATAATCAAAGAAATCAATAAACTTGATTTTATCAATCAAAATTGTAATTATAAAGTGAGATGTACATTATTATGAAAGATAAAGAATACTTTTTGAGTAAGGCTCAGGAGAATTTTCCTGAACTGAAGTTTTCTGTTCGTACTCCCGGAATAACCGAGTTTATCGGTTCAAACGGGGACAGTATTCTTCTTGACCTTGGTGAACATGCGGTGGGACATTTTTCGTTTGCTTTTGATAGAGTTGATGTTTTCGTTGATGCTCCTGTCAGATTGATTATCAAGTTTGGTGAAGATATCAGAGAAATCAATGATGATTTTTCTCAGTACAACGGCACGCTTTCAAAAACCTGGTTGCAGGAGGAAGTAATTAATATTGATTTCCCTCAGAAAATAACTATGCCGAGAAGATACGCTTGCAGATACATAAAAATAACGGTGGAAAGAACCAGCAGAACAATAAGACTCTTTGATTTCAGCTTCCGTGCTTCAACAAGTGCTGATGTATCCGTTCTGAAACCTGTAAATAAAACAGATGATTTGCTGAGGAAAATTGACCTTGTTGCAACAAACACTCTTAAAGAATGTATGCAGACTTTCTTTGAAGATGGTCCCAAACGTGACCGCCGTCTTTGGATTGGTGACCTTCGTCTTGAGGCTCTTGCAAATTATTATACATTCAATAACCTTGAAATTGTAAAAAGATGTTTATATCTTTTTGCCGCAGGTGAATGTAATAAGTCAGGTTTCTTGCCGTCATTTGTTTATGAAACCCCTTACTACCTTTCCGGAGAAATACATATTGAGGACTATGCACTTTTATATGTTGTAAGTGTATGCGATTACTACGAGCATACAGGAGATATGGATGTTGTAAATGACCTTTTGGAAATTTGCAAATCACAGCTTGAAAGTTTCAGAGCCACGCTGGATGAGAATCTGATAGCAACAAAGCAGGGTGGTTGGTTTGCTTTTATTGACTGGTGTCCGGAGCTTGAGTGTATGATTGCATTACAGGGTGTATATCTTTATACTCTTGAACGTTTTGAGGTATTGCTGAAAGCAATTGGTGATGAGGAATATGAAAAATATTCTGATCTTGTTTCCCAAGTCCGTTGTGCTTCCAAAAAATATCTTTATGATGAAAGTGAAAAAGTATTCGTGAATGATTCGGACAATTGTCAGCTCAGTGTTCATTCTCAGGTATGGATGATTTTAGGCGGTGTGATAACCGGGACCGAAGCAAAAAAACTTCTTCTCTCATGCCTTGATAATAAGGAATTCAAGCAACCTGTTACACCATATATGCGCCACTATGTTATTGAAGCTATGCTGAAGCTTGATATGAAGGATGAAGCGGTGCAATATTTGAAAGAGTTCTGGGGAGGAATGGTCGAACTTGGTGCAGACACCTTCTGGGAAGCATATATTCCCGATGACCTTGAACTCTCACCATATGAGGATAGAATGATGAACAGCCTTTGTCACGCATGGAGCTGTACGCCCTCGTACTTCATTCGTAAATACGGCTTGTAATTTTCAAATATTTTATAATGATAAATTCCAATTTTCCACAGTTTCTAATTGTAATTCAGGTAGCCATCAAAGAAATGTAATTTTTTACGAATTAGTTTTGTATCATAATAAACTTCAATCCCCTTGGAGAAATCCAAGGGGATTTTTGTGTCTGTTGCAAATTTTCTGTTGTAATGCTATACTATAAATGAGGTGAAGAGTTATGAAAAAAGGCATTATAATAATTCTCGCAATATTATTAGCTTTTATTTTAGTTGTTACATCTTACTTTTTCGTTTATGGTGGCGAGCCGGAAATTGAGAATTTCAATGATGTTTCTGCTAATTATGAAACCATTGCAAATGTAGCAATGAAATATTATAACGAGTCCACCGACAAGGATGAGCATATCTGTCTTACAATAAAAGAGGACTATTTACTTGATGACTCTTTGTTTGAAGATAACATGGTAATCAATCTTAATAAAGAAGAAAAGCAAGCGATTAAATCCGTTGATGAAGCGTTTATGTGTTTGTGGGTAACAGATGAATATGTAATATTCTGGGAAGACGAAACAAAATACTACGGTTTGGTTTATTCTGAAAAGCCATTGTCAACAATTTGGGATATGAAGTCGGATTGGTATGAAAGTGTTGAATATCATAGAATAGACAGTAATTGGTATGAAATCGGTGCATTTGGCAGATAATTTCCCCACTTTGCTAACCGCAACACAGGTAGCCATCAAAGAAATGTAATTTCTCACGAAATCCTTTCGTAGCATAATAAATTAACGAATCCCCATCGAGAAATCGGTGGGGATTTTTGTGTGCATTGAATTATTGGGATGAAGATGGTATAATAAGAGTGAATTATAAACTTGATTTGCTGGCAATAGGAATTAAGGAGAGTTTAAAATGAAATATGTAAAAACAGAAAAATATGATACTGATTTAATTAAGCAAAAAATCATGGGACCTAATCCGTTAAAATTAGAAGAAGAACTGATGATTGACAATCGAATTAAAACAGGTGCTATTGTTATGGATTTAGGCAGCGGACAAGGAATCACATCTGTATTTTTAGCAAAAGAATATGGATTTAAGGTTTATGCAACCGACCTTTGGAGTGATAAGGAAGAAAATCAGAAATTCTTTTCTGAAATGGGATTAACAGAGGATGAAATTATTGCTGTAAAAGCAGATGCTACGGATTTAAAATACGAAAAAGAATTCTTCGATGCAGTTGTGAGCACAGATTCTTATAATTATTTCGGAAGAGATGTCGACTATTTAGATGAAAAACTTTTACCTTTTGTAAAGCAAGGCGGTTATATTTATATAGTTGTTCCAGGAATGAAGAACGACTGTCACAATAATATTCCAGAAGAATTATTATTATCTTGGACTCCTGAACAATTAGACTATATCCATGATATAGAATATTGGAAAAATATCATATCAAAATCCAGGAACAGTGAGATTGTTTCTATTTATGAAATGGAAAGCAATGAAGAATGTTGGAATGATTGGATACAGTGTGATAATGAATATTCTATAAGTGACAGAAAGGCGATTGAAGCAGGAGCGTGTAAATATTTGAACTTTATTGCTATTGTTTTAAAGAAAAAATAAAAATAGAGCGTGGTGAGAATATTGGCAGCAGAATATCAATATATTACACTTCGGGAAAAGCCTGAACTGATGCTTCGGGCAGCGGAGTGGTTCAGCAGTAAATGGTCGGCACCCACCGAAGCGTATCTTGAATGTATGACCTCATACTTGCAAAATGAAACCGAATACGGATGGTATCTTTGTTTGCACGAAGGTCACATTATCGGTGGCCTGGGTGTTATTGAAAACGATTTTCATGAGCGAACGGACCTTTCTCCAAATATTTGTGCTGTTTTTACAGAAGAAAAACACCGAAGACAAGGAATTGC
>JAZNIJ010000165.1:0-38202 GCA_045577455.1 Eubacteriales bacterium | reverse complement strand
TTATCGCTGTAGTTTGCTTTGATTGTAAGACCTGTTGTATCAAGAGTATCACCAACTGTGTATGTTGTTTTGTTGGGGTTCTTGGAAACAGATATTGAGCTGAGTGTAACTGTTTTCAACTCAAAGGTATGTGCAGAAATTGCTGATAAATCGCCGTTTGCGTAAATGTGAACTTCTTTGGAGTTTGCATCCATATCAACAGCGCCAATACCCTTAGCACTTCTGATGATATATGCATCACCTACTGCGTAAACGAAGAATCTCTGTGCAGGAGAGCCGTTTGCATCCCAAAGCTGAACAGCTGTGCCGTCGCCTACATTTCCGCCCTGAACATCAAGAACCTTATTGAAGCTCTTGTTTACGATTTCGTATGAACCGTCTGCCTGACGCTTGAATGTCCAATCGGACTCTTTGTTTGTACAGCTAAGGATTCCTTCTGCTGCGCCTGTGAGGTAAAGTCCTGATTCCTTGTGCTTAATGGATGTTGTGAATGTTTCACCAAGGTCAACGGGCTTATTACCGTTTTGTGTTAAGATTGTAAAGCCAAACAATCTGTGTGGTTCAGGTGTATTACCGTAAAGGTGAACTATAGAACCTGTGTTTGCATCAATATCGAATATCTTATGTGTGTGTGCAGGGCTGATATAATATCCGCCTTCAACTTCATAGATACGGAATCTCTGAGCTGCTGAATCGTTGGAATCAAACATCTGGAGAGGTGTTCCACTTGCCCAACCAGCTGCCTGAACATCCAATGCTTTTCCTGATGAGCCGATTACCTTGTATGCCTGCCATGCTTCATCATATGTGAATGTCCAAACCTGATTATTGCTGTTGTTTGCGTTTTCCATGAAAACGCCATTGTTTTCGGTGAGATACTTACCGTCTTGGTTTCCGAAAACTTTAGCTGTGAATGTTTTACCAAAATTCTTTGGAGCTCTTACAGTTAAATCGTCGCTGAAATGGTTAACTGTAATAAGCTCAAATACCTGAGCTCTGAGCTGTGATTCACCTGTTCCGTAATGGCAGGTATGAATTTCCATATTATTCGCATCCATATCCACAACGAGGTGTAAATATGATGGTTTGATATAGAATCTTGCTTCGCCTGTATCGATGAAGAAGAAGTTCTGTGCCTTTGAGCCGTTAGGGTCATAAAGGTTGATATCAAGTCCGTGTTCCATTCCTGAACATGCAACGTCGAGAACCTTGCCTGTTGCAACGGATTTGATTTCGTGTCCACCGTATTCGTTACGGGTTACAATCCATTTCTGATTTTCTTTAAATTCTGGGTCTCTGAAAATAGCATTGTCGCCTTCTGCTGTGAGCAAATGACCTGTATGCCAGTTTCTGATATAAGTTTCAAACTGAGAACCAAGATATGCGTTCCATGCAGAACCGTCTATCTGAAGTTTGAGAATTTCAAATGAACGAGCGTTTACTTCAAGCTCGGAGAGATGCATTCCTGCGGAATTACCGAACAACTGCAAGTTACCTGTAGCGGCATCAACGTCGAATGTCTTATCTCCGGGCAATGTCTTGAAATGGTATGTTCCATCGTAGAAATAGATAAAGAATTTCTGAGCAGGACTTCCGTTGCCCTGATACATCTGTATGTTTGTACCGTCATTGTAGTTTGCACCGGCAACATCCATATAACAACCAGAACCATCAATACCGATAGAATATGAACCATCGCCTTGACGAGTAAAATGCCATGTCTGAGAAGGGTCGAAAACACCTGGCTGTACGCTTACATTGAAATCTCTGTCTGTAAGGTAGTTACCTGATGCTGGATGTCTGATATGAGCATAGAAATCTGAACCGATATCAACAGGTTGCTGACCGTCAAGCTCTTTGCTGTAGCCACTTCCTGCTGATGCACCAATCATAGCAAGAAGACCGTTTGCAATAGCAAGACAAAGTTCTTCAAAATGACCAACGAAAATATCGTTATCAAATGTTGAGTCGATAAAGCCAACTTCTGCAAGAATTGCAGGCATCCATGTATTTGTTATAACTGTGAAATATGCAGTTTTAACGCCTCTGTTTCTCCATCCGCCAACAGCTGCAAGACGGTCATTAACTTCGCCTGCCATTCTTGCAGATTCAGAGCCACCACCGGTCATGTAGTATGTTTCAACACCTGTACCACCACCTGAGTTTCTGTGGATACTACAGAAATAACTGTTTCCATTGCCGTTAGCAATGTCGCATCTTCCCGAAAGGGAGATGAAATAGTCACCTGTTCTTGTGTATGTAACAGATGTAACAGAGCTCATAATCTCGCCAACACGCATTGTCATCCACAAAACGTCTGCAGCTTCTGCTCTGCCATGGGCACAAGCGCCAGGGTCACTTCCACCATGACCAGCATCGAGAATGAACATTTCCCCTGCTGCTTTAACCGTAGGAACATCGATAGCAACAACGGAAAGGCACATTATCAAAACCAACAAGGTAGAAATAAGTGCTTTTACATTTTTCATAGTTTACTCCTTTTTCAAGCATATACAATAAGTTCTTCTAAATGTTTTCCATTGCTTGAAAACAAATCGCATATACTCATTTTTTTACTGTGCCTCTATTTTACCATCTACAAACAATATTTTTCTATCATAAAAGTTCTCAAAAATATTAATTTTTTTTTAGAGATGTAAAAAAAGCAGGGCTTCTTTTGTGCAATATGCACAAAACTCCTATTGTTAGAGGATTTTGAGTAAGTTTTTTAAAAAAGCAAAAACGCCCCCGATTTCAGGAGCGTTTTTTGAAATAAAATCGAACTGTTAATTACATATTGTATTTGCGTTTGATTTTCTTAGATGTTGTTTTCTCAAATTCCGTGTCTCTGATTACTACTTTTTTGATTACCTTATATGAAGGTTGTTCAGAATTATACCTATCAACGCAAGCTCTCACTTCTTTTTCAACATCCTCAATTCCGTTTGCCTTTGCATAGTCAAAATCGGGGAAAATTTCCGCGCCGAGACATTTTGATTCTTCTTCTCCCATTCTTGCTTCGCCAACAATAACTTCCTTAATGATTGGATAATCTGAAAGTGCAAATTCTATAGCTTCGGGATATACATTTTCGCCATTTTTGAGAACTATCATATTTTTACATCTTCCTGTTATATAAAGATGCCCATCATCACCAAACTTACCGATATCACCTGTATGAAACCATCCATCAACAAGAACCTTTTCGGTTTCTTCCTTGTTTTTATAATAGCCCATCATTACATTGTCGCCCTTAACGCAGATTTCACCCTCGCCCTTTTCATTTGGGTTATATATCATAACCTCTGTGTTGGGGATTGGAAGCCCAACAGAGGAATGGTTAAAGAATTCGTTTCTGTTAATTGAAACAAGAGGTCCGCATTCCGTTATTCCGTATCCGATAATAGTTGTTATACCGATATCGTTAAAAAACTCACAAATTGATGCTTTCATGGGTGCGCCGCCAATAATCAAAAGCTGAAGCTCACCGCCAAAGTTTTCGTGAATTTCCTTAAAGAGCTTCTTTCTTACGTCAATACCGATCTTAAGCAATGCACGGCTGATTTTTATACCTTTTTCAAGAGTTTTACGCTTTCCTGTTTCATCAATTTTATCTTGAATTCTCCTGTAGAAGCTTTCTGCATAAAGGGGAACTATAAGCATTTCTGTTGGTTTATGCTTTTTAAGGTTTGGCATTATAGTACGAATTGAATCGTTTATCATAATTGTAAGTCCGGAATGTACCATAATGAGGAGGCCGGCCGTTGCTTCGTATGCATGGTGATAAGGAAGCACGGAAAGAACCCTTTCGGTTATTCTGATAAGCTTAAGACCTTCAATTATATTTGTTATGAGAACTCTTTCGGAATGCATAACGCCCTTGCTTTTGCCCGTTGTTCCCGATGTGAACATTATTTGCTTAAGCTCATCAATGTCATGTTTTATGTTAAGGTAGGTTTTATCACCCTTATCAAGAGCTTCGCCTCCTGAAACCACCAAATCCTTTATGAAAAGTGAGCCGTTTGGTACGGGCTTATTATCATCAAGACGAATAAGGGTTTTGATGCCGATTATTCCTGCAACATTTTCTATTTTTTCACCAATGGAAGAAGCATAAAAAATTGCAGAAACATCACCTGTACGAAGGATATATTCTGTATCATCTGCAGACAAATCCTTATCAACAGGGATAACAACACCTGCTGTATTCAAAACAGTCAAATATGAAAGTGCCCAGCTATAGCTATTTTCACCAATTATCGCGATATGTGCTTTTTTCAAATCCATATTGCAAAGGGCAGTTCCCAAAGAATCTACCTGTTTTTTGAATTCCTTAAAAGAAACACTTTTTTCTGCACCTTTTTCGCGGTAAATAAAAACCGGCTTATCACCGTAATGGGCTGCAGCCCCATCAACAAGGTCTCTTAAATCTTTAATTTTTCTCGACGAATAAAGAGGATAATTCTTTTTTTTATTTTTGTACATAACAAAATCCTTTCTATAAATCTATTTATTATTTCAAATTAACAAGATTACATTTTTGTCAATCTTTTTAAAAACTGCATATATTGATAACAGCCAAATCAAAATATTTTATGTGAGGAAAAAATGGAAATAAACGATATTTTACAAAAGACATCCATTCTGCTTCCAACGCGCTGTGCAGCTTCGGGTTTAGCTGTAAATGAAACTGAATATGCAATAGTTGACGGTATGACATCCTTTGTTTATATTTTTTCATTCTGCGGTATGTATAAAGGCGCTGTGCCAACAATGAGACCCTATAGAAAAATTGTTCATAACCACGAGAAAAATATATACTATGCTCTTGACTCTTGCTCATCAATTGTTTATCTTCTCAATGACCGTTTTGAAGAAACAGACATTCTTTCACACAGAATAAATACGAAAATAATTGATATATCTTTTTCAGAGGGCAAGCTGTTTCTAATTTTGCCCCACGCCATATACGGCTATTGTGATTCAAGCCCCGAATTAGTATCATCCGACTGCAACATTTTCTTCCAATGCTTTGCAAGATATGAGAAAATATATGCAGGAGCTTTTTTTGAAAGCAACAACGGTCAACTTGTTATTTCAAACGGTGAAAGCAAAATTTTTAACTGTATTCCCTCGTCTGTGTCAATAAAAACAATTTTCACAACAGATGGCGGTGGGATTTACGGCTTCTTTGGGAAAAATTATGTTAACAATTACATTATCCCTATATACGAAAACCAAAATGTGAATTTTGGCAACCTTTATGAATTCCTATGCATAAAACAATCTGTATAACTCAGAATCACTACAAAATGTCTCTCAGTAAAAACTTCAAAAAGCATACATCAAAATTGCGATAAATATTCATTATTTGTTGTTTAAAGATCGATATAATTCCTATATACTGAATACAGTGATTTTACACCAATTCACTGTTGGAGGAAAAATATGGAAAAATATATTGACTTTACATCGCAAAACCTGCTCTGCTTTGGCAGAACGATGATTGATGGTTCTGCATTAAAAATATGCTGGCCCGGAAGCGGATTCAATTTTTCATTTTACGGAAACGAGGTAAGAATTCATTTTGGTGAATTTAAAAGCGACAGACATTTTTATTTCAAAATAACCACCGACAAACAAAGTCAAGTTCATTGCGTTTGCTGTAGTAATCAGATTATTGTTCTCAGAGGGCTTAAAGATGGGGTTCACAGAGTTAATGTTACAAAAATTACAGAATCGCAAAATTGCGCCGAGATAACAAAAATTGTAATTTGCGGAAAAGCACCGAATTTTGAAGCGCCCGAAACACTTCCAAAACTTAAAGCCGAATTTATTGGAGACTCTCTCACCGCAGGATTTGGAAATCTTTCCGAACCCGATGCAGGAATTTACAGAGCTTCTGAACAGGATGTGACATACGGCTATTCATATCTGACCGCAAAGGCGTTAAATGCTGATGGCAGGTATATTTGCGTTTCTGGAAAAGGTATTTTTAATAATTGGGATGGTTCCAAAGAAAACCGCATACCCGATTTTTACGCCAAAAGAGTTTTGGACTCTGATGAAAAATATGACTTTGCATCTTGGCGGCCCGACCTCATTTTCATCAATGCAGGCACTAACGATATAACAGCCAAAACAGACCCGGAGGATTTTAAAAAAGCGTTTTTTGATTTCGTGTTGAATATAAGTGAGCTTAACCCCTCAGCATCTATTATTTGCATACACGGACTTACAACCAATAAATTTGAGAAAGCGTTTTACGAGCTTGAAAAAAAGTTGAAAAAACATTTTGTCGAAACGGACAAAAAAATTGAATTTGTTAAATTTAACCCCATCTCTCCTCAACTTTATGGTGCTCTCGGGCATCCCAACGCAAAAGCTCACGCATCATTTACTCGCAAAGTTATAAGCGCTGCCAAAAAGTTACTTAAATCTTAAAAGTTTTATATTCAAAGCCGTTTTTGCTTTTTGCATATGAACGGCTTTTATATATTATAGGCATTCAATATAAACCCATCATAAACCAATTTTTATTTAAAAAACAATTTAATCATACTCTGAACGGTTTCCTCATGATTGTTTGATGAACTTGCTTGATAATTAAGCAGAATAAATAATCCCGTTACAGAAGCAAATACAATAAACGGAGAGTTGCTGAAAGCACCCGATATTCTACCCTTCTTTTCAATAGAACAATAATCGTTAATATACCATTTTTTATTAACCCAACGCAACAACAGCACGATAAAACCGGCAATAGCAAAGCCCCATTGAGAAAAAGCAATAATTTCTGTCACCGATTTGCTTATAATATAGCTTCCGTTTTCTAAACAAGTATACGCATATGGGTATATGATTCCAAAAAACAAATTGATAATTGAATGAACCAAAACGCAAAGAAAATAACTTCCGCTCCTTATATAAAGATAGCCGAGGAGTATACCAACTGCGGTTGTATAAAAAAGCTGCATAACATTACCATGGTAAATTCCAAAACACACTGCAGAGAAAATAATTGATGCTAACTCTCCATACATCCATGAACGATCTATGAGCAGTTTCCTAAAAACTAATTCTTCGCCCAATGGAGCAACGATTACCAAGAATATTATTTCTTCCCACAAATTCATTGTTGAGGTTGTTTCCGTGAGAGAATCGCTGATATTTGTTTTGAATATACTCTGTAACACTTCGTCAATAATATTTCCAGCCATAGCTCCTGCAAGCATTGCGAAAAAAGCTATACTCAAAACTGATAGAAAACTACTGAAACGAAAACCCTCACCCGTTGGCTTTTTATGTGGGAGCTTTGTTATAAAATACAAGAAACCCCATATTCCAACGCAATAAAAAGGAACATCCGCAAGAAATACATTAAACCATCCTATTTTTAATGCTTCTTCTCCAACAAGAGCAATTATTAAAGTTTGCAGAACAAAAACAATAACAAACAATGAAAGAATACCTGCAGAGAGAGTTTGATATATTTTCTTGTAATTAGTATATTGATTATATTGGTAAAATGGATTATTTTGCATTTTTTCCACCATTATAAGCTATATTTCATTTTTTAAAGCAGATTTTATGCTTCTTCAAACTCGGTTTCTGCTTCTATTATTAAAATGCATCTTAATTACACATTTTACAATATTATATTGCTTCACTCAAAATATTTCAAGTTAAAATAGTTTTTTATTTGAAAAGAAATATCGGACACAGTGTCCAGCACATTGTGTGCCGTTCATATTTTTTTCTTTTTTTATTATTTGGCTTGACTTTTTATAGTAAAAGAAGTATAATAGAGAGTGATATGGTATAATTGGCAAAGATAATGTGTAACCGCACCAAAAACCTTAAAATGCGATTATACTTTAAGTAAAAACCGCACAATTTTGTTTTGGGGTAATTTTCCTCTATTTTGAGCAAGCCCTAAAAACAAGATTTTTAAAACGCAAAACAGATTGTGATATAGACATGGAATTATTTTATTGTATTTTATACCTTGCAATTGTTGGATTTATTTCAAATTTTGTTGGGGATAGAATTGACAGAAAAAAAATATTTATTAAATCATTTCCTTTTTCTTCTTTCAAATTTGAAAAGAACGGTCTTTTTTACGAAAAGTTCAGAATAAGAAAATGGAAAGATATTCTTCCCGACATGAGCAAAATCAGACCTTCTATGGTTAAAAAGAAGGTTAAGCAATACAGGTCAATTGAAGAAAAAACTTCTCTGATTGAAGAAACCTGCGTTGCCGAAATAGTTCATGTTGTGTTGATTCCTTTAGGAATTCCCTGCTTTCTTTTAGGCGGATGGCTTTGGGGCGGTATCGCCTTTGCCGTTTGGGCATTGGGGAATATTCCATTCATTATGATACAGAGATATAATAGAGTTAGACTTTTTGCACTTCTTGAAAGATTAAAAAAGAAAGAAAAGCAAGATTAGATTTCAGTTTAATTATATATTATACCCCCTATTACCATATTTTGATATATATCTATTTATTTTCCGTTTACATTTCTGGTTTACTATTCAGGCAAACTATGGAAATCAGGAAAATTCAATATGGAGAAACAAATGAAAGTATTGATTTTAACCGCAAATACCGGTGAAGGGCATAATCAGACTGCCAAAGCATTGATTGAGGAGTTTTCAAAATACGGACACGAATGTGAAGCTGTTAATTCTTTGAATTTCCTTTCCGAAAAAAGGTCTGATTTCCTTTGTGGCTGGCATTTGAGACTATACAGGCATATGCCAAAACCCTCCGCCATTGGGTATTCATTTATTGACAGATTCCGTTCCCCTTTAGAAAAACCCGGTGGGATATTCTACAAATATTTTGCAAGAGGTGGGGACAAGCTCAATGAAATTATTAAAGCTAAAAACATTGACCTTGTTATTTCTGTTCACCCCTTCGCATCTATAATTATATGTGAATTTCAACTTAAACACAAGGAAACAAAGGTTAAAACCGCATTTGTTCCGACGGATTACACCTGTAGCCCAGGTGCTCCAGCAGGGGATATTGATGTTTATTTCATTCCCCATCCCGATTTAAAGGATGAATTTATAAGGCGTGGAGTTCCCGAAGAAAAACTGTATCCAACATATGGTATTCCGGTAAAAAAGAGCTTTTTCAATGCTCCAAGCAAAGAAGAAGCAAAAAAATATTTAGGCATAAAAGAAAATGAAAAATGCGTTCTTTTAGCTTGCGGAAGCATGGGATGCGGTCCTATTTCAAAATTAACGAAAAAGCTCGCTGCTGTCCTTCCCAAAAACACAAAGCTATTTGTTATTTGCGGAACAAACGATGTCCTTTATAAAAAGCTGACAAAGAAAAACTACGGCGAAAATATCAATATAATTCAGTTTACAGATAAGATGCTTTATTATATTGTTTCCGCTGATGTTTATATAACAAAGCCCGGTGGAATTAGCTCAACAGAAACAACTATTTTAGGTACTCCCACCCTACTTATAAATGCTGTTGGAGGATGCGAAACATATAATTACAATTTCTTTGTTAATCATGGCTCTGCAAAAACGGCAAAAAATCTTAACGGTTTCGTTAATCTGACTCTTTCAATTCTTAACGGTGAGAGAGTATTCGGAAACGATGCAGAAAAGTTAAAAAAAGAATTTTCAAAAAGCTCTGCTGAAACTATAGCAGCATACTATATAAACTCAAACGAAGAGGTTTTGATACCCAATGAAAACAACTGATATAAAAAAGGAAATCAATAAAAAAACCTTTTTTACAATACCCAATATATTATCAATAATAAGAATTCTGATGATTCCATTGATCGTCTGGATGTATTGCTTTAAAGAAAATTTTGTTTTAGCATTTGTTTTATTTGCAATTTCTGCATTAACGGATGTTGCAGATGGTTTTATTGCAAGGCATTTCAACATGATAACGGATATCGGAAAAATTTTAGACCCTATTGCGGACAAGCTGACACAAGCCGCAACAATTTTTTGTTTGTGTATAACTATTAACAGAGTCGAAATCTGGGTTTTGCTTGGAGTTCTCGTTGTTAAAGAGATTGCTATGTTTGTTATGGGATTGCTTTCTCTAAAAGCAGTTGACGAAATAAACGGAGCAAAATGGTTTGGAAAGCTAAGCACAGTTGTAATTTTCCTTGTAATTGGAATAAATTCTATTTTTAGCAACATTCCCGATTTTGCTCGAATTATCAGCGTTGTTGTTGCAATTGGGTTTATGTCTTTATCGCTAATAAAATATGCTATATTCTACAGAAAACTTATTTTGGAATATAGAAACAAAAACAACATTGCAAAAAAATAGGGCAATTTATCGAAAAACCATTCAAAATTTTTATAAGAATAATCGGAGATTATGTTTTGAATATTACTTATTACAAAGATTTAAGACCGAACAATATAACATCACCCAAATACAGGCATTTACTTCTTCTAATATATTGGATTATATTTGGCATAGCGTTCAGACTTCTCGAAATGTGGGGCGCACCAAACGGAAACGGTTTTGGGCATAGAGATTTTGTTGCAATTGAATGGCCAGCGGTTGACAACGCCATACCATTCTGCGAAATTTTCCTTATCCCATATTTGTTCTGGTTCATATACATTGTTGGAATGCATCTGTATACCTTGGTAAGAGATATTGAAGGATTTAAAAGATATATGTGGGTTATTATTCTTACATACACATTTTGCGCCCTTGTATATCTTGTTTTCCCAAACAAGCAAGAACTTCGCCCCGCTGATTTTGCAAGAGATAACTTTTTAACAAGGTTTATGGCGGGATTTTACAATTTTGATACAAACACAAATGTTTTTCCTTCCATTCATGTAACCGGCTCACTTGCTGTACATTTTGCACTTTGGAACGATAAATATTTTTCAAAACCAATATGGAGAGTTATATTTACAATTATAACCACATCTATTTGTGCATCAACGGTTTTCTTAAAACAACATTCTATTTTGGATGTTTTCCCTGCCGTTGCAATTAGCTTCTTATCGTATTATCTTGTTTATAAGGTAAAACTTTTTGATAGATTTTTAAAATCCGAATAATTACATATATAATTTCTTCTGAATAAATACAAGGAGACAGATTTTATGCCCATTACAGAAATTTTAAAACAGAATTGCCAACTTTACGGCGAGCATATCTGCCTTACAGAAATTAACCCAGAACTTCCTGAGACAAGACGCCTTACTTGGCGTGATTATGAATTAGTTCAACCCACATCCCAAGCAACATATCGCAGAGAGATAACATGGAATGTTTTTAATGAAAAGGCAAACCGCTTTGCAAATGCTCTTATTGGCAGAGGAATAAAAAAAGGAGATAAAGTTGCAATTCTCCTTATGAACTGCCTTGAATGGCTTGCTATATATTTCGGAATACTTAAAACAGGGGCATTAGCAGTTCCTCTCAATTTCAGATATGCATCTGATGAAATTGAATACTGCCTTAATTTAGCCGAAGTTGATGCTTTGGTATTTGGACCTGAATTTATTGGCAGAGTTGAAGAAATTGCAGATTCTATAAGCAAAAATCGTTTGCTTATATATGCAGGGGCTGGAATTTGCCCCTCCTTTGCAGATGCTTATTATGACCTTACCGTTGATTGTTCAAGCGCAGATCCTGAAATTAAAATTACAGACGATGACTATGCTGCAATATATTTTTCTTCAGGCACAACAGGGTTTCCCAAAGCAATACTTCACAAGCATGAGAGCTTGATGCACGCTTGCAGAGTTGAACAAAATCACCACGGTCAAACAAAAGACGATGTTTTTCTTTGCATACCTCCCCTCTATCACACAGGAGCTAAGATGCATTGGTTTGGTAGCTTTCTTGTTGGGGGCAGAGCTGTTCTTCTCAAAGGCACAAAGCCCGAATTTGTTCTTAAAACCGCATCCGAAGAAAAATGCACAATAGTTTGGCTTTTAGTGCCGTGGGCTCAGGATATTTTAGCATCATTAGACAGTGGTGAGCTTAAAATAGAAGATTATGACCTTTCGGGATGGCGTCTTATGCATATTGGGGCGCAACCTGTTCCAAAGAGCTTGATACAGCGTTGGAAAGAATATTTTCCAAATCATGATTACGATACAAACTACGGCTTGAGCGAATCCATCGGCCCAGGATGCGTTCATCTTGGGGTTGAAAACATCCACAAGGTTGGAGCTATTGGAAAAGCGGGATATGGTTGGGAAACAAAAATTGTTGACCCAAGCGGAAAAATTGTTGCAAACGGTGATGTTGGCGAGCTTTGTGTTAAAGGCCCTGGTGTTATGACCTGCTATTACAATGATGAAAAGGCAACTAACGCCTGTCTTAAAGACGGTTGGCTTTTCACAGGTGATATGGCAATGGAAGACGAGGACGGATTTATTTTCCTTGTTGACAGGAAGAAGGATGTTATAATAACAGGAGGAGAAAACCTCTACCCTGTTCAGATAGAAGACTTTTTAAGCTCTCACAAAGCGATTAAAGATGTTGCTGTAATTGGGCTTCCTGATGCTCGGCTTGGTGAAATTGCAGCAGCCGTTATTGAGCTAAAAAAAGGACATCACTGCACCGAAGAAGAAATTAACGAATTTTGCAAAAAACTTCCTCGTTACAAGCGTCCTAAGAAGATTATTTTTGCAAAAGTTCCAAGAAACCCAACAGGAAAAATTGAAAAGCCGAAGCTCCGTCAGATATACGGCGGCGAAGGTCTTGTTGCAGCTCAGAACAATTCCTGAGGAGGCAACTTATGAATCATCTGAAAACTCGTTGGTTTCGTCTCATTCTTGGAGTTGTTACCCTTTTCTTTGCAGGAATTATTTATGCTTGGACAAATATTCAAACACCATTTATTGAAATGGGTTTTTCAAAGACGGAACTTTCTCTTAATTTTACAATAACAATGTGTTTTTTCTGCATTAGCGGTTTTGCTTCTGGGCTTCTTGCAAAAAAGTTATCTCCGCAAATCCGTCTCATAGCAAGTGCAATATTACTTACAGGTGGTTTTGCTCTCACATCAACAATAACTGCTGACAGCCCACATTGGCTTTTATATCTTGGATATGGAGTTATGGCAGGAACAGGAATTGGCGTTGTTTACAATGTTGTTATTGCAAACACAAATGCATGGTTTCCAGACAAAGCAGGAATTTCATCAGGTGCTTTAATGATGGGATTTGGATTTACAACACTTCTCCTTGGAAACGCAATGACAAAGCTGTTTGAAATCAAATCTGTTGGTTGGGAAAAAACATACCTTGGTTTTGGAATTGCAATTGGAATTATTTTATTGATTTCTTCGTTCTTCATTAAAGCACCGTCAAGCGATTTAGAGTTTCCAGGTGGAAAGAAAAAGGCAAACAACTCATCTTCAGATTATACAACATCTGATATGGCAAAAACATTAACTTTTTGGAAGCTGTTTGTTTTCTTTATACTTTTTGCATCGGTTGGAAGCACTGCAATTGCAGGTGCAACAGAACAGTTTGCAAATTTGGGTTTAATTGAAAATGCTTCCATCCTTGCGGGCTTTCTTACTATTTGCAACGGTATTGGAAGAATTGTATCGGGAGTTTTCTTTGATATATTCGGCTTAAGGAAAACCCAATTTCTCACAAGCGGAGTTGTTATTCTTGCAACAGGTTTAACCTGCGTTGGATATGCAACGGAAACGGCTGTTATTGGTGCGATTGGTTTAATGCTTTGTGGATTTTCTTATGGATTCAGTCCAACAGCATCATCTGCTTTTGTTGGAGCATTTTTCGGGAAAAAGCATTTTGGTTTAAATTTCAGCACACTTAACCTTATTCTTATTCCGGCATCATTTGTTCCAACGCTTTTCAAGAAATTGAATCTTGAACCCGTTGTTAGCTTTGGTATTCTTGTTGGATTCTCGGTTTTAGGTCTTATTCTTAATCTTTCAATAAAACAAAAAGACAAATAACCAAATATCCAAATAATGATTATAAAAGCTTTTACAGCTTTATCAAACAAAACTGTAAGAGCTTTTGTTTTTAACTCAGTTAATTTTACATCACGAGGTTTTATATGAAAAAGAATGAAGCTCATGTTTCACCCTCTACTGAATACAGCAACGCTCCAACTACATCAGATTTGGAAAATAGAAGTAGTTTTTCAGGTAAAATCGGATTTGTGCTTGCAGCGGCCGGCTCTGCTGTTGGGTTGGGTAACATATGGCGGTTTCCATATCTCGCCGCAGAAAACGGTGGCGGTATATTTCTTGTTGTTTATATTATCCTTGCAGTTACATTTGGGTTTGCTTTAATGTCTGCAGAAATTCTCATCGGCAGAAAAACAGGTTTAAGCCCAATTGAAGCATTTAAAAAATTGGATAAAAGGTTTTCTTTCATTGGTGTTCTCGCAACCGTTGTTCCTGTTCTTGTGCTTCCTTATTATTCTGTTATTGGCGGTTGGGTTATCAAATATTTTACCATTTCCGTTTCAGGCAGTATAAATGATGCAGCACAGAATAATTTCTTTTCATCGTTCAGAGCAAATGATTTTGAAACCTTGCTTTTCTTTTCCATTTTTATTGGACTTACCGCCTTGATTGTTTTCTTTGGCGTTGAAAAGGGAATTGAAAAAACAAGCAAAGTTATGATGCCAATTCTCATTGTTTTTATTGTTGGTATCTCTATTTACATTCTCTGCCAGCCGGGCGCAATGGATGGCTTTAAATATTATGTTAAGCCCGATTTAAACAAATTTTCTGTTAATACGGTTGTTGCCGCAATGGGTCAGCTTTTCTATTCTATGTCTATAGCAATGGGAATTATGATAACCTACGGCTCTTATATGAAAAAGAAGGTTAACGTTGAATCTTCTGTTCATCAGATTGAAATTTTTGATACAGGAATTGCATTTTTCTCAGGTCTGATGGTTGTTCCTGCTGTTTTCACCATGAGTGGCGGTGAACAAAATCTTGGTGCAGGTCCAGGACTTATGTTTGTAACACTTCCAAAAGTTTTTTCAAATATGAATGGTGGAGGAGTTATTTCATCTGTTTTCTTTGCACTTGTTTTTCTTGCTGCACTCACTTCATCCGTTTCCCTTATGGAAACAATTGTTGCAGTTGTTCAAGATAAAATCGGTCTCAAGAGAAAAACAAGCTGTTTAGCAGTTTTAGCAGTCAGCGTTCTTTTGGGAATTCCTTCTGCATTGGCAACCGGTGCTTTTGAAAATATTAAGCCACTTGGCAAAGATTTTCTTACCTTCTTTGATGATTCATGCAACTATGTAATAATGCCAATTGTTGCATTCCTCACCTGCATCTTCGTTGGATATATAATCAAACCCAAAACTCTTATCGAAGAAGCTGAAGTTGAAGGTAATAGGTTCAAAGCAAAGAATCTTTTCTCGTTTGTTATTAAATACATTGCTCCTATTTGCATTATTATTATTTTCATCAACTCCTTTGTAAGCGTTGATGAATTGGTGCATAGGGCATATAACTATATTAAAAGTTTCTTTTAACGATATATCCCCTCTCGCCTTTACGGTGGAGGGGATAAAACATATAATCCTCTCTCGCCTTTACGGTGGAGCGGATAAAACATATAATCCCCTCTCGCCTTTACGGTGGAGGGGATAAAACATATAATCCCCTTTCACCTTTACGGTGGAGGGGATTTGTATTTATTGTATTTTCGGCTTAAAGCAGGGCATAAATTGGAGCTTAAAAAGGTTCATTTTATGCTTTCTGTCGATAATAGCTTTCTTTTCTTCGTCTTCAATTACACCTTCTCTGATATATCTGTCAAGCTCGGCATAAGTAAAGCCCAGATTTTCTTCGTCTGTTTTTCCACAAAGACCATCTATTGGAACTTTTTCAACAAGCTCTGACGGAAGTCCTAAAAGGTGGCCGATTTGTTTTACTTCCGTTACGGTTATAAATGACATTGGGGAAAAATCACCAACAGAGTCTCCGTATCTTGTTGAATATCCAACCCAATCTTCGGAAAGATTACAAGTGTTACAAACTCTGCCGTTATTACTTTGAGAAACCGCATAAAGAGTTGTCATTCTTATTCTGGGTGGAATATTTTGTTTTGTTTGTGGGGTTATCTCCATACCTTCGGGAAAATTATTCAAAACCGCATCAACAGCATCTTTTATATTTATTTCATAATGTCTTATTCCTAAATGTTCAACAAGCATATATGCCTTATCTATATCGTGTTGCTGTCCCTGTGGCATCAATACACCTATAACACGATCTTTTCCCAACGCTTCAACGCAGAGTGCGGCAGCAACAGAGCTATCTTTACCGCCTGATATTCCCACAACTGCATTACATCCCTTTCCGTTTTCTTCAAACCATTCCTTTATCCATTTAACACATTCATTTTTAACTTTTTCTGCGTTGAACATAATACTATCTCCATCTTCAAATTGCTGACTATTTTAAATTCATCAGCAGATTTATTTTTTAAATCAATTTATATGCACAAGATGTGCAGAATTTGTAATCTCTCAAAATTACAACATATTATTAAAAAATGTGGTTTTCTATTTTTTTCCTATTTTGTTGCTTCATCCACATCCAAAAGAGATGAAAAAACAAAATCAGGTTTGCTATCTGCTTCAGCATTTTCCACATCGGAAAGAGTTGTTTCCCCTGTAAGCACAAGTATTGATGTAACACCGTTTTTCCTTCCAAGGGCTATATCAGTGTATAATCTATCTCCAAACACACACATTTCATCTGTTGAAAAACCCGTTACCTTGCTTATCATATCAATTGTTTCTTTATACGGCTTTCCAAAATATGTTGGCACTTTACCTGTTGATGCGGTTACAAAAGCCGAAATTGCACCGCTATCGGGAATGAAGCCATCTTCAGTTGGGCAATTATAATCGGGATGGGTTGACAAATATTCTGCTCCGTTTCTTACAAACCTGCAAGCATTATTTAGCTTTTCATATGTGAGGGTTGTATCGAAACTGGTAACAACAATATCTGCTGTTTTTTCATTACCCGAAATTAAATTTATTCCTCTGTTTCTGAAATTGTTCTCTAAATCCTTTGTTCCAACAAGATAAACACTTTTACCCATTCTGTTTTTCAATATAAATTCGGCAGTAACATCTCCTGAAGTCATTATCTCATTTTCTGTTGGAGAAAAACCCATATTTGTTAATCGTTCGAAATATGTTGAGGTTGAACGGGATGCATTGTTTGTAAAAAAAAGCACCATTTTACCCTCGTTTCTCAACCGTTCAACATATTTTATAGCGAATGGAAAAGCGCTGTTTCCCAAATATATAGTTCCATCCATATCAAAAATAAACAGCTTTTTATTTTTGATGTTTTCAAAGGATTGCATCATAATTTCACCTGCATTTAGTGATTATATTTTCACAAACAAGATGCTCTATATATTAAGCATAAATTAACTAAAGCTGATAGTTCCTTTAAGAATATCTCCATCTAAATTCATTTCCAAGGAAACATTTTTCTTTCCCGCCTTAAAAGCAAGATAATATTTCAACTTGAAATGTGTATCTGTATCAAGGGCATCTTCAAAGAGCTTTGGTTCACATTTATCACTCATATTACCAATTTCACTATGGATTGCAGAAGCGAGATTTCTTAATGTTGTTTTATTAGCTGTTGTTATTGTGAAAGAAACATTTCCGTTTTCATCTTCGGAAAATGTTTTTGTGCCTTCGGGTTCTTCAATGTTATCAAGACCAGCTCTCGACAAAAGTGTTTTATTCCAACCGTTTTCTCCAATCTCATAAGAAACTTCAAAATCAACATCAGATGTTTTTGTTTCTTCGGAACAAGCCGTAAGAGATATAGCGAGAATAACGGAAAGTGTGAGTGTTATCAGCTTTTTCATTTTAATTTTATCCTTTCATCTGTAAAAGGTTTGTTTATCAAGTATATTTTTTTAAATTGCATTTGCGTTAATTATCTGTTTTTTCTTCTTTTTGGAGTTTCTTTGCACCCTTACCCGTTCTTGCAAGTATACCGTATATAAACAATATACAAAACTGAAGTGGGATTCCCAAAATGAATAACATCCAGAGCTTCCGCTTTAAAAGAAAAACAAATATGGAAGTTAATGTTGACCAGGAAAAAACCGATGTTATAATAGTTCCGTAGAGATGATTGCCCCACAAAATATTGCATACAAACAAGGCAACGCAAGTGCAAGGAACGGCGGCAACAAACAACTGCCAATAAATATGACCAACACACCACGCCGATGTGAACGCTGTTACCACAACAAGCCACACAGCGGCAACCGAAAGAAGGGTTACAGACATACTCCTTGAAACCTTTGGCTTTTTAGGAGGGGCTGAATCCTCGGGCTTATGAGGCGTTGTTAGCCAATCCAAAGACACATCAAACATTTGGGATATTTGTTTTAAAACGCATATCTCTGGAAGAGAGTCGCCCCTCTCCCATTTCGATATTGCCTTATCTGAATATGAGAGCTTCTCTGCCAATTCGGCTTGAGTTAATTTATTTGCAACTCTTAGAGAAGCAATATTGCTTGAAATAGCATTTCTTGTTTCTTCCGCTGTCTGAACAACAGGAATAATATCTGCCATATAACTTATTTGGATTTCTGCTTTGTTAAAGTCAAAGCAAGTATTCCCCTGTCCTTTCTTACAGTTTTATTTTCTCCCAAAGAAAACATTGAATTTATAAGCAAAGCTGTTATCATTAAAGCGGTATTTCTCCATCAATTCAGGGCCGCAAGAGTTTGAACCAACCCCACCCTGTTTATAATCAATTATAAGCTGTGTTTCCTTCATTGGGGTAAGCTCATAATGATGCTTTGCTTCCTGAAGCTGCTTAGCTGTATAATGAGAAGCATTGAAAGAGAATGTTGCTTCTGAAGAAATTGTTACAGATTCGCCCCAAACAGATTCTACACTTACAAATTTACTTCCACAGTGAGCGCCGTTTTCCTGAGGACGAATATAATTTTCAAAATTCTCGTCAACTGTTGTTTGGAAAAGTCCAAGGCATGATGCCTTATTTTTATCCTGATATGCTTCATATGGGCCGTAACCAAAATATTTCAGATTTTCATAACCCTCAACAAGGTTGAAAACATATCCAAATCTTGGAAGGTACATTTCTACGAGCTTGTTTGCCTTGATTTCTATATCAATGTCTCCGTTTTCATCAAATGAATATGAAACATCGCATTTAATTACAGGCATTTTAAAATCTGCACCAATTGAAAGGGTTGCTTTAATTACCGCTTTTCCGTTATTTTCTTCTCCGTTTATTTCATATAAAACAGGGAAAGCTCTGTCAAACCCAGCTTCAATATAGCGTTTTCTTGTATACATTTCATTATCAATGGATGCTCTCCAAAGAGTTATTGTTGAAGGTGAAGCAAGAAGCTCGCTTCCGTCTTTCTCAATAGAGGTAAGCATACCTGTTTTTTTGGAAACTTTATACTTTCTGTCGTTTCCAACAACTATATATTCATATGAATTTTCAGTGAGGGCAACTTTTCCCTGATACTGTTTTTCGATTTCAATTCCGTTATCGCAAAGAATAATCTGAGCAAAACCCGTTTCCGTAATGTTGCCAACAAGCAAATTTGGCTTGATTCTTTGGAGAGAAATATTAAGAGTTACAACTCCATTAAACTTTACTGCGTCCTTTTCAAAGAGTTTCAACGTTTTTTCTTCCCCTGCCTGCACATCAAGATTGCAAACACCTGAAAGAGTTTTCACACCGTTTTCTTCAATAACCCAGCAAAGAATATGGTCTGAAAAATCTGTGAAGCATCTATAGCTTTTGAAAACAACCTCGCCAACTTCTTCACCTGCAAAAACATCAAAGGGCTTATACACCTGTTTCATCTCACGAATGCCCACATGGAGTTTTCTGTCAGGATAAACAAGTCCGTCAACGCAGAAGTTGGTTTGCTGTGGAATTGTTCCAAAATCGTTTCCGTATGTGTATGACGGATTATGATATCTATCACCAATAGCAACGGAATGGTCTGTGAATTCCCAAACGCAACCACCGAAAAATTTATCGTTTGCCCTCATAAGGTCAACATATTCTTTGATATCCCCAGGGCCGTTGCCCATCGCATGGGAATATTCACAAAGGAACAATGGCGCATCATATTTATCGTTTTTAATATAATCCTCGCAGAAAGAGAGAGGTGGATACATACGGCTTTCAAAATCTGTGCATGAATGGCAAACATTTTCTTTTTTGCTCCAAATCATTGCCGCACCCTCATAGTGAACAAGACGGGAATTATCAACACTTCTGAGGAATTCCGCCATTTTATCCTGATTTCTGCCATATCCTGATTCATTTCCCAAAGACCAGATAATTATACAAGGGTTGTTTTTATCCCTTTGATACATACGGTTTACTCTGTCGAGATACTGTTCTTCCCAGTTTTCATCATCTGAAACCCTGTTCCAAGGTGTCATTCCATGAGTTTCAAGGTCAGTTTCGTCGCATACATAAAAACCGTAAAGGTTGCAAAGCAAATAGAAACGAGGGTCGTTGGGATAATGGCTTGTTCTGATTATATTACAGTTACATTCCTTTATTATCTGCAAATCTCGTTTAATATGCTCAATTGGGGTTGCGTGGCCTAATATGGGATGGCTATCATGACGGTTAACGCCCAATGCTTTAACCTTCTTGCCATTGATAATAACTGTATTATTTACAATTTCAACTTTTCTGAATCCAACGGGAAAAGTTATATATTCTCCGCCACAGAAAAGAACCAATTTATAAAGAGTTGGTGTTTCATCTGACCAGAGCTTTACAGAATCAAGATTTACGGAAAGTTCTTCTCCCATCTCCCCTTCTGAAATCAGTTTACCACAGGGAGAATAGAATTTATATTCTGCCTTATTTGCACCACTATACTCTACACCAATAGAAAGAGTTCCCTTAGCAAAATCATCCGAAATCTGAGTTTTTACAGATATATCGTTAAT
Organism: Eubacteriales bacterium; assembly: GCA_045577455.1. Classification (GTDB taxonomy): domain Bacteria; phylum Bacillota; class Clostridia; order Oscillospirales; family CAG-382; genus SIG653. The sequence goes on along the minus strand of JAZNIJ010000165.1, from coordinate 17,210 downwards.
CCTTTCTCTTGAACGATAAAGGAGATATACTTCTCTGAAAATTCCTGACATACGCCACATATCCTGACATTCAAGATATGTTGCTGTTGACCATTTGAAAACAACAACCTTGATATTGTTTTTGCCCGTTTTAACATATTTTGTTATGTTAATTTCGCTAACGCAATGGCTTACTTGACTATATGCAACAAAAGTATTATTTATATAAACATAGAAAGCACTGTCAACGCCTTCAAAATTGATAAACAAGTCTTTTGTTAAAACATCATCTGTAACAATAAAATCACGAATATATACACCGTATGGATTATCCTCAGGAACAAATGGTGGGTCAACAGGAATAGGATACTCTGTGTTAAGATAAACAGGGTCATCGTATCCTTTGTCTAAATCTACCTGCCAATTCATAGGAACGGTTATTTTGTTTCCCTGTATCTCATCCAGCTCATCAATAGTTTCTACCTTGGGACAATATAAAAAATTCCATGTGCCGCAAAGAGATTTAAAAAACTTACTCTTTGTTCTATCCTCTATATCGTATTTTTTTGCACCTTCATCGGGAGTGGAGAATGGTATAAAATATGCTCGTGGCTTTTCGCAGCCCGGATGAATATTATACAAATCCTTATGATAATCATATGTTCCGAATGGCATTTTGACTTCTCCTTACATTTTAATACAAATTATAATTTATTACTGTTTATATTTCCATACTTTGCAGAAAACTATTTCAAGGGAGTTTCACGCTTTGCAATAAGTATAGAATTGAATATAGGTCTAATCAGCTTTTCGGTTGGTCTTACTAAATCAGCAGGGGTATTGAGCAAATCAAAGCCGTTTTCCTTTCTTACAAGGAATGTACTTGAACCTCCACCGTCAAGGTTGAGAGCATCAACTGCACCGTGGCTTTTCAGAAACAACGCAAGGTCCATAAGAGTTGCTCCGTTGGAATGAAGTGGCAAACGACCATCAACAACAAGAACTATAAACTTTCCATCAGGACAAATGCCAACTGCTGTTCTTGGATGGCGATTAAAACCAAATGGTTCAAAAATGGCAAGGTCTCCAAAATTACCATTATCAAGAAGGACATAATATCCGCTTACAGCATGTTCTATATCCGTTTCATCGCAGGTAATAACAGGAGTTCCATCCTTTTTTATACCGAAAAACGGTCTATCCAAAGGGCCTCTGCTTATAATTTTTCCATTTTTAGCACACATTCCAGAGGGGTGGCAATCGCCAAACATATCAAAAAAGTCTGCATTTGTTGCACCAAGTACATTAACACCGTTGGCAATTGCAGAATTTGCTTGACCTTCAACAGTCTGTATTGCATTTGCAACTTCATATCCATCGTTGGCAGTGCCTGCATATGGGTATACATATTTAGGGTCGCATATAAATGCATACGCTTCAACAGGTGCGCCGTTTTTATCTTCAATATGATAAAGGGTATAAACAGCCCCTTCGCAAAGCTGATATTCTTCCTTTTGTTTAACCTTCCATCCACTGTCGATAGAAGAATAAATCTCCCTTTCATCCTCAACAATATTATCGACTTTGAAATAAACATTGTCTGGCATACAGGTGAAACCACCATTTTTCAAAAGAATATCCCTTGGAATAACGAAAACATGGGTATATGGGTCAAACGGTTCAATAACATTGTAAAGCTCGGGATAAACAAGGTCTGCAATAATTGCCTTACCTTCAAAGCAACGCTCTGCACCTGTTACAACACATTTCACATTTTTGCCCCAACTTAAAAATTTACAATCCATAACTTACACCCTTTGATAATCAATAATTTGGCTAATAATCGACTTAACAGAAGCAAAAATAAGTTATTTTTTTAAAAGCAAATGTCAATTCGACAAGTATACAATTGTTTAATATACATATAGGATTATACCAAATTTTTCTTTTTCAGTCAATAGATTTTTTTGTTTTAAAGACAAATTATTTGTCAAAAAACCACATCCAAAAAAACTTTAAGGATATGGTTTCAAGTATAATGTATCTGAATTTAACACATTTAGCACGAGATTAACTATGTAAAAAATAGTTTTTTATTTTTATATAGTCTGTTGATGTAAGGAGATTATCATTATCACCGTCTGCTGCTTCAAAATATGCATTTTCTAAAACATATTCTTTCAAAAATGCTTTTTTAACCCTTAGAAAATCAGTTGAGGAAATTATTCCGTCTCCGTCTGTGTCTCCCTTAATCACAACGGTTGCGGTTTCACCATTTGGCACGGCAACGACTGTGCCTGTGACAATGCACTCGCTTGTTCCTAAGCCGTTTACGGTGAACTCTTTATTTGCAAAATATGTTTTAAATTCTTTCAAATTGATTTTTTCCTTAACTCCCAAAATGAAGGAATTTTCTAAACTTATTTCATTGTTTATAATAAGAAAACTATCAGATTCTATATCAATAAATGCAAAAGTGCGATGGGAATATGTCTCCGCGGTAGAACCAACAATTCCATAAACCTTGGTGTTTCTGAGACGATTATTATCATCAAACCCAAACGCTTTTTCGCCTATAGAAAGAGCTTTGTTTTTAATTACAACATCAATCAGATTATTGCAATTTGAAAATGCATATTCCCCTAAAGTGGTTATTTTTTCATGCAGTTGAATTGCACCAAGAGAATCGCAATTATAAAAGGCGTAGGGAGGAATTTCAGACACCCCTTCGGGTATGATTACCCCTTTAAGATTTATACACTCTGAGAACGCATAGCTGCCTATTGATGTGATTTTATCGTTGAGATACACTTCTTCAAGGTCTTGGCAATAATAAAAAGCAAAATCACCGATGGTTGCTCCGTTTATAACTGCGGTTTTCAAAACTGAACAGTTTTCAAATGCTTTGCCAGAAATTTCCGTTACATTTTCAGGAATTATAATGCTTGAAAGACAATCTGCATTATTAAAGCTACCCATACCTATGGTATTAACACTTTCAGAAATGATAACAGAATCAAGGGACGATGAAGCGAAAGCAAATTCACCAATGAACTTAACTCCATTTGGAATAGAATAACTTCCTTTTTTACCTGCAGGAAACATAACAAGGGTTGTTTTATCCTTATCGAAAAGCACTCCGTTTTCCGATGAAAAGCTGTTATTATCATTATCAACATTTATTTCTTCAAGTCGTGGACATTCTGCAAAAGCAAGAGAACCAAAAGATGTTATGTTTTTTGTTATAAAAACTTCTTTAAGTCCGCATTTATAAAAGCAACTATCCCCTATTGAAGCTAAGCTCTGAGGAAAAGAAACAGATTCAAGAGTTTCAAAATTGGAAAATACATAGTTTGCAATCCCTGTTATTCCTTCACCGAAGGTTACGGAAACAACATCTCCATCACAGCTGAATTGCCTTACTTTACCGCTACCCTCAACGAACAGTTCACCATCTGAATAGAGAGTGTATGTAACTTTTGCTCCACAGCTTCCTGTATCAACAACAGTTTTTGCAGAAACACCATTAAAACAAAATAATGAAAATAAAATAGAAACAAAAAGTAACCCACTGATTTTTTTCATAATCATCCTTTCTGAACTCTAAGCAATATTGGTAACAATAAATATATCTCGCATATCAATATTAGAAATACATAATAAAACATTTTTGGGATTAACAAAACGCCATTGGATTTAAGAAACATATATGGATTAACTAAAATCCAATTGACATTATAAAACTTACAAGCAAGAAAAAACCCCTCGGAATCTCCGAGGGGACTGGTGTTCCATCGGAGATTCGAACTCCGGACACCTTGATTAAAAGTCAAGTGCTCTACCTTCTGAGCTAATGGAACATACACTTGAAAAAAACTTTCTTTTTTCGCCTGCCCGAGTAGTATACCACAAACAAACCCATTTGTCAATACCTTTTTTTACTTTTTTCAAGTTTTTTTCAAGTTTTTTTGAGCGTTTTTGAGTTTTTTTGGAAATCTTCTGAGTTGCCAGTAAAAAAGTGAGGTTTACGGCAGAAATGAATTTTAAACTTCTTTAAGTTTTAAAATTTTCTAAGATATTTTCTATTTTTTTGGATTTTTCTCAGTTGATTCTGATATACATTCATTTTTTTCTCTAAGATCAATTTTACTTAAAAATATATCCCACTTATCGAACGCAAAATTGATTATATTTGATAATAATTTTCCTAATTTATCATATCTGACAAGCTTTTTAAGTTTTTCTATGCCAAAAGAAACAATCAAGCAGACAATCAGCAAAACCAAGAAAATCAGCAACGGATATTTAAACCAATAAATATAATCTCTGAAATATTTGGAATAAATGAATGTATGGAACATAAAGATATTTGCAGAATGTTCACCCATAAATTCCAGCGCTTTGCTAAATATGTTTCCTATATTCACAACGCTTATCAAAAAGCATACTATTGATAAAGCAAAAAATGCATCAAATTCAGTATAATATTTGGCTCTTACTTTATACGATAAATACATTACTATCAATCCCAAAACTGCAAAAGCAACCCTTTTGATTCCTTTTTGGTTCAGGATAAACCCAAAGATATTCTTTTCTGCGCATATCATTCCCAAAACAAATGGAACGAGCCAATGATAATTTCCCCAATGACCGAATAATAAACATACCGCTAAACTCAAAACAGAACATTTTTTCACGGGATAATATAAAAATGGAAAAATAATATACAAAAAAATTATTTCTCGCATATACCACCATGTTTCATTTGCTTTTGAAGTAAGACCCGCCAAATCTGTAAAAAAATAAAAGATTGAGCTTTTCCCTGTCCCATATATGTCAGTAAATGTCCTATCAAAAGCATACCCAAGAGGAACAAACAATATATAAATAAACCACAGCATCATCAAAACTTTGCAGATATGTAAAGCTGAAAATCTTAAAGTTATTTTACTCTTTAATTTATCAGCGCTTTTCATCAACCCATAACCACTAAGCAACAAGAAAAGTGCAACGCATACTTTTGAATTTGATGCTATTTTGTGAAGAAAATCGACCCATTTTTCACTGTGCATATAGCAATTATCAAAGTATTCCAATTTATAAAATAGATGGTGAAAAAGCAAAAGCATAACTGCAACGCCTTTTACCATATTGGTATGATTTTTAGAAAAAGATTTGCTCATAATTTTATCCTTTCCTTTAAAAAGTCAAATTTTACAAAAGATTTTTGCGTTTTAAAAATGCCGCTAAAGCTCTTCCCTTTGGAAGCAATTCCACTTCTTCCGTGGAAACGCCTTTGCACAACAATGTTGACACAAGGTAAACCACAACTGCAACAATGCCTGCAGGAGCTAAGCACAAAAGGCAATCAGTTCTTGTTTCAAGTCCAACAAAGCTCTGAACCAATTTGTATGTTCCGAAGGCACTCAAACCACTGAGAACTGCACAAACTGTATTTTTTGCAAATATTTTAAATATATTGAACTTTAGATTTTGATATTTTTTAAGAAAATAAAAATTCAAAGCAAAAGCTGTTACATAACATACAATAGAGCTTATGGGAGCACCGTATATTCCCACATTGGGAGAGCCGACCAAAGTTATTTCACAAATTGTAAGGAGAACAACACCGCTTAAAACAGAAACAACGGGCAACATTGGTTTTCCGCACGCCTGAAGTAAGGAGTTGGTTGTTGAAACCATTGAGATGAAAAAAATTCCTATTCCAAGAATGGAAAGTGCAGGAGCAGCAACATCAAGAGGTGAAACCTCTGTTCCGTTAAGTAATGTTATTGAATAATTGTATGTTGTTCCGTAAATAAAACCAATACATGGCTTTGCAAGGGCGCAGATAATTGCGGCACAGGGCAAAGCAATTATTCCGCTTAATCTTATTGAATTAACTATATTCTTTTTCGCCTCATTATATTTCTTTGCTGCAAGCGCACCAGAAACAAATGGAAGAATACTTACAGCAATTGGATAAACAAAAGTTGATGGTAAAATCTCCGAAATTGCTATAGTTAAAGATGTATATGCCGTGTATATATAATCCGCAACTTCGTTTGAAAAGCCAGCATGAATTAACCTTTTGTTAATAACAAGTGTATCCATAAAAGATGAAAGATACAACGCTGACGACGTTATTGTTACAGGGATTGCAATTGCAGCAATACCTTTGCCGAGTTTTTTATAGCTTTCGCATTTATCCTCTATACTTTCAACTTTTTGCCTTTTGGAAAGCCATTTATACAAAGCAAGGTAAATTGTTCCAACTAAAACGCCAACAGTTAAACCAACAATGGCAAAAGCTGCCTGAACTTCTCCGCTATACCCCATTTTCTTTGCATAATATGCACCGCCAACACCGAAAACCATTTTCAGAAATGCCTCTATAAACTGAGAAGCCGCCGTTGGAACCATATTCCTCAGCCCCTGAAAATAACCTCTTATAGCAGATGCAATGCAAATCAAGAACAATGTTGGAGAAATAACCTTCATTGCTAACGAAGCATTTTCATGTTCAGACCAGATTGCGATTCCCTTCGCTCCAAAAAACATAAACAGGGATGCAACAAGCCCGATAATGCCGAAAATAGCCAAAGAAAGATAAAAGATGCGTTTAACCTCTTGACGCCTTCCCTTTCCCGATGATTCTGCAACCATTTTTGATATTGCAACAGGAAGCCCGGCTGTTGACACCATATAAAGCATTGCATATATGGAATATGCCGCATTAAACGCTCCCATTGCGCCATCTAAAATATTTGTGAGAGGTATTTTAAACAAAACGCCTATTATTTTTACAGCAAAATTACTGATTGAAATAACTAACGCTTCTCTTAAAAAACCTTTATTCTGTTCTTTTACATTGTCTTCCATTTAAAAAACTTCCTATTTATTGATTACCCCTTTAATCATAAATGTTATATCCTTTAAGCATTACAGATATATAGTTAACGATAGTTTAAATCCATACAAGAAAAGCTACAAAGTATTTTTGGGGGTATCACTGTTTAATATATCTACCCTATAAATTCGCAAAGCAATGAGTCGCTTGGTATAACTTCCGTGCCATAAAGAGGAAATTTTTCAAGCACATCAAGCAATTCTTTTGCTTTTTCGTAAAACTCACTATCTTGGGGAACTTCTGAAAGTATTTTAACGCCTTCACCCTTTAATGCACCTGTTTCATAGGAGAAAAATGTGTTTATTTTAACATCCGCATCTTCAACATATGGATGAATATATTTAACCTCGCCTGCTCTCACACCTGTCCACATTGAGAGAGTTAAAGTTGCGGGGGCATTGCGGTGATAATAATCTCTAACCATTCGTCTCAAAAGGCGTGGTTGCTCCAATCCCTCTCCATTTTCAGGAGTTGGTTCAAGATAAACTTTTAATATATGGCTTCTTTCAACATTTGTTCCGTAAATCAAAGGGTTCAAAGCGTGAAGCCCTTCGATAATGCATACTTCGCCCTCACTAAGATTAACTTCCGTATAATTTTCGGTGCGTCTACGCAATTTAAAATCAAAATGTGGTATTTTTGCAGTTTTGCCCTGTTCAAGCAAACCCATGCATTCTCTCAGATAAGGAAGGTCCAACGCTTCGGGTGCTTCAACATCCATGGCAAGATTTCCGTTTTCGTCATAAACCGTATCAAGATAGAAATCATCAAGAGAAATTTTACTCACTTCTCTGCCACGATTGGAAAGCATTTCTTCTAATATTTTGGTTGTTGTTGTTTTACCTGCACCGCTTCCACCTGAAATCAATACAAAGCGTTTTTCTCTGTCTGCCATAAGAATATCGGCAATGGCTTCAACCCGTAAGCGGTATAAGGATTCTGCTTGCTCTATTTCGTTTTTCAGTTTTTCTGTCATATGATTCCTCTTTCAGGTAAACGGCAAAATATTTCAAGCACAAAAGCTATATACAATATTCAAGCCATTTCCCATTGCTTTCTAAAATTTAAAGAGCATATTTATTATTCCACCATTTACGGAAATAATTGATTATTTTTTCTGTTCTTTATAAAAATCTCTTATTATATCTTCCCCTATACCCCTTAGTGCTTCTAAATATTCAAAAGGATATTTCGGGAACGCTTTTCTTATAATTTTACTTTTATCAACGGATACCAGCTTTGTTATTGCAGATGCTCCGCAAGCAAAAACAGTTGAATGTTCTTCCATCATAAGTATGTTATAAAGACATTCCTTGCCCTCTTTGGCATACCCTGTATTTTCTCCGTTTCCAACTGTGTTTTTCTGTCTGTATAAATAGTATGGTTCAAATCCGTCATTTCTCAAAGTATTCATTGCATAGGCAACATTTTCACGAACCTGCGCCCCTAAAGGGTCATAAACTCCGTCTATATCAAATCTTATGGGAGATGCATTCTTAACTGAAAGTGTATGCAGAGTTATATTGTCAAATCCCAAACCTATAACATCAGACAAGCTCTTTTTGAAACTTTCCACATTATCTCCGGGTAACCCTGCAATAAGGTCTGCGTTAACTGAATTGAATCCCAAAGACATTGCATTTTCAGCCGCCTCAAAAAACTGTTTTGCAGTATGGTTTCTTCCTATGAGTTTTAAAACATCATCATTGGTAGTTTGAGGGTTTATGCTGATTCTATCAACACCAAAGCTCTTGATTACCTGCAATTTTTCCATTGTGGTACAATCTGCTCTACCTGCTTCAACGGTGAATTCTTTAAGATGTGTATAATCAAGATTTGCTTCCATATGAGAGAGCAAACCCGATAAATCCATTGCTGAAAGGGTTGTTGGTGTTCCACCGCCAATATATATATGAGTCAACTTTAATCCAAGTTCTTTTATTATGTTACCTGTTCTTGTTATATCTTCCTTAAGGCGAACAAGGTAATCGGGGATGAGCTTAAACAACTTTGCATTGCTATAAGATACAAACGAACAATACAAACATCTTGTTGGGCAAAATGGAATTGCAATATACAAGCAACAGGAATCTTTTTCTCTGCCCTCAAGGAGCTTTGCTTCCCTCTCTGCTATATCAACGGAAAGACTTGCTTTTTCTGTTGACACATTATATGCTTTTGAAAAAAGGTCAAGGATATATTCTCTGTTACACCCTCTTGAAAGGTAATAACCTGCACGCTTAACAGGTCTGAGCCCTGTTAAACTACCCCAAGGAGGCAAGAAACCAAAAAGGGATTTTCCTGCCATTAGATAAGCATTTCCAACAACAGCTTCTGCTGCGCTGTCTTTTGAACCGCCGTTAATAATTTCACATCCTGCGGAGAAGCTACCTTGGCTTTCTCTACCATCTGCAAACAGCTTTACCTTTGCAAAAATTGTTTCTCCTTCTTCCCAAAGATAAAACTCTGCTTTATTTGTGCTGTCGCTCTCAGCGGGAAATTTTTCTCCCGGATAGTACAAAAGACAAAGAGTCTGAAAGTAATAATTATTCAAATATTCAGTTTCATTTTTTATAAATAGCTGCATTTTTCTTCATCCTTATACTATGTATTATGGGGGATAAGCAATTTTAATTTTTCAAATAATGAATTACAAATTGATAACAATATTAACAGGGCCATCAAGACGGGAATCTATTTCCATATGTGCTCCAAAGACACCGCATTTTGTTTTAACTTCCTTTGAAAGCTCACTAACAAAAAGGTCAAATAAATCTTTTGCTATTTCAGGTCTTGCAGCACCCATAAAATCCGGTCTTCTGCTTCTTGTGTTTGCACAGAGGGTGAAATTTGAAACAGCAAGCACTTCGCCGCCAATATCCTTAACAGAATTGCTCATTTTGCCTTCTTCATTTGGAAAGATTCTCAGATTTGCAACCTTTTGAGCACCTTTTTTAACAATTTCTTCTGTATCGGTTGAAGCAATTCCAACATAAGCGGAAAGCCCCTTTCCTATTTCACAAATAAATTCGCCATCTGCATCTAAAGCGGCACGGAAAACACGACTCACAACTATAACCAAAACAGTTACCTCTCACTTTTTAAAAATGCCTTTTCATAGGAATGTACGGCATTAAGCCGTACATTTTAATTTCCTCTTTTAACCGAAATTACTCCTTTGATTTTTCTTATGCCACTCATAATAATATTAAGCGAATCAAGATTTTCACATTTAACAGTAATTTCAGCGGTAAGCACACCCGACCCTTCCGTTATGGAAAACGCTGTCATATCCACATTAAGAGCTGTTATACCCATTGTAAGATTCTTAAATGCATCGGGGGCATTCTCAACAAACACACGAAGCCCTGCCTCGAAACGACTCTTACCTCTTTCAGACTTACCCGACCATGTTGCAACAAGCCATCTGTCCTTCTGAGACGGATTTTCCAGCCCAAGAACAACATTGGGGCAATCGTATTTATGAATAGAAACGCCATGGCCACGAGTAACAAATCCAATAATATTATCTCCCGGCAACGGACTGCAACATTTTGCAAATTTAACTTCAAGATTCCCAACAGAATCAACAATAACACCCGAATTGCTTGACGGTTTATCCGGCTTGACAATTTCAGGAATCTTTACATCGTCTGTTTCTTCAATTTTACCAATAACACGGTCTGCTTCGTCCTTCAGCTTAAGGGTTATTTTTGAAATGGAAAATCCACCGTAACCAATATTGTTATAAAGGTCATCCGGCTCTGAAACCCCTATTCTTTCGCAAACATTTCTTACAATTTCTTCTTTTTGGGCTTCCGATAAATGCTTATCGTATTTTCTAAGCTCTTTATCTATTTCACTTTTACCAACTGCAATATTTTCTGCCCTGCGTTCCTTTTTAAAGAACTGTCTGATTTTATTTTTGGCTTCTCCCGACCTTACAATTTTAACCCAATCACGCCCAGGGCCTTTGGAATTGGATGATGTTATTATTTCAACAATCTCACCCGTTTGCAAAACTGTATCAATGGGAGTTATTTTTCCGTTTATCTTTGCTCCAACCATTCGGTTTCCTACGGCGGAATGGATATGGTATGCAAAATCTATTGGCGTTGAACCGTTGGGAAGGTTTACAACATCACCCTTTGGGGTAAATACAAAGATTTCGTCCTCAAAGAAATCCACCTTCAAGGGACGGAAAAACTCATCGGGATCATCAACATCATTAACAGAATCAAGAAGGGTTCTTATCCAAAGCAGTTTTTCATCAAAACTCTGCTGGGATGTTTCGCCACTCTTATATTTCCAATGGGCAGCAAGACCATATTCTGCGGTATGATGCATATCCCATGTTCGGAACTGCACCTCAAATGGCACACCGTTATTTCCTATAACCGTTGTATGGATTGAACGGTACATATTTGGCTTCGGAGTTGATATATAATCCTTAAATCTACCCGGCATAAAATTGAATTCTTCGTGAACGATACCAAGCGCTGTATAACAATCAAGCTCTGTATCAACAAGCACCCTTATAGCATAGAAATCGTATATTTCATCGAACTCTTTATGCTGATTATATATTTTCTTATATACGCTGTATATTGTTTTAACTCTGCCTACAATTGAAAACTTCAGATTATACTTTGACAGCTTTTCAGCAACCTTTATCTTTGCAATTTCAAGAAAATCCTTGTTTTCGCCAAATTTCTTTTCAACTGCTTGCTGTATTTCCTTATAACCAATTGGGTCAAGATACCGCAAGGCAAGGTCTTCCAGCTCTTGCTTTATTCTGTGGATACCAAGTCGGTGAGCAATGGGAGCATATACATGCATTGTTTCCAAAGCAATAGCACGCTGACGCTCCTCACGCTTATGAGAAAGGGTTCTCATATTATGAACTCTGTCCGCCAGCTTTACAAAGATAACCCTTACATCCTTTGACATTGCAAAAAACATCTTACGAAGGTTTTCAAGATTTTCTTCTTGCTTATTTTCAAAGGTGATATTAACCAGCTTTGTTATTCCGTCAACAATCATTGCAACTTCTGTGCCGAATTCTTTTTCAATTTCAGCTTGGCTTGTTTTGTCACCGCAATCCTCAATTACATCGTGAAGCAATGCGGCGCATATAGAATCTGTATCCATATTAAGCTCAGCACAAATAAGCGCAACCGAAAGAGGGTGAACTATATACGGTTCCCCCGATTGACGAAACTGCCCTTCATGCATTCTTTTTGCATATTCAAAAGCTCTTTCAATTTTTTCAACATTAACATTTGCACCTGTTATGGCATTTTTCAACGCATTAAAGGTCAAGTTCATAAAATTCTTCCTTAATTGCCTTTAACCCTTGCCAAAATCTTAGATTTTTCTAAATCTATTTTCTTTCCTCCGGACGGCAACATTGTAACCTCAGCAACAAATCCGTCACCATGGAATTTACATTTGGCTAAATTATTCTCTTCAAATACTTCAAGAATCACCTTAAGCGCAGGAAGTGGTATCATGCTTCCGTCTTCTCTCGCAACACGCCTTCTCAAGTGGGTTAATGATATCCTTTGAGAATGTCCTTGCGAAAACTCGCTCTTCATATATTTGAATACTATTCTGAAATCATCTATTGTTGGTATATACTCTGTAGGATAAGGAAAAGCATCATTTGAAACAATATATTTTTCCGCCTGCTCAAAATGCTCGTTATCGCTTTCGCAAGGACGAACCTGTTTTATAAACAGTTGAACACTGTGAGTTTTAAAATGCTCGTTTATCTCAGCAGAATAAACTATATCGCAAACATCGCCTGATGTGAATCTGAAGCTATCATGAGCCATACCGAAATATACGCTGTAGAAAAATTCGCCCATTCCCTTTTCTTTTACCTTAAATTTAACATGCTTTCCGTCGCTTATAGAAGCAACATCAACTATTTCTACATTTTTGGTTATGAAAACGGGCTGAGGATTCTGCAACCCGAATGGCTCGAGCATTGAAAGCTCTCTCACGGTTTTCAATGTAAGCTCATCCAAAGAAACTTCACAATCTATATTAACAACCGGAATTGTGCTTTCCTCATTCATATTCTCTTTTGCGTATTCGTTTATGCTGCGCCTAAAATCTTCAATTTTATCTCTGCTTATAGTAAGACCGGCGGCAAGCTCGTGGCCTCCAAATTTAACGAGATGCTCCTCACTATTTTTTATGGCATCCATAATGCTGAATCCCTTTATGCTTCTTCCGGAACCCTTTCCCAAGTCTCCATCAAAAGAGATAAGAATTGACGGCAGAGAATATTTCTCTGTAATTTTTGAAGCAACAACTCCTATAACGCCCTGATGCCAACCGTCGGAACAAAGAACGAGAACTCTGTCGTTCTTACATTTTTCTTCTATCTGAACCAACGCTTCTGCAAAAATTTCCATTTCTAACGCTTGTCTGCGTTTATTGATTTCGCAAAGCTCAGATGCTATTGCCTTTGCTTCTTTCCATTCTGTTGAAAGCAAAAGCTCAGCGGCTCTGTGAGCAGAAGTTATTCTTCCTGCCGCATTTATTCTTGGAGCAATAACATATCCAACAATGGTGGAATTGAGCTTTTTAACAGGAACTCCGTCTTTGCAAACTCCTGCTTCTTCCATCAATGCCCTGAGTCCAATATTTCCTGTTGTTTTTAAAAGCTCCAAACCGTATGCAGATATATATCGATTTTCATCAACAATTGGCATAACATCAGCAATTGTTCCTATAGCAACGATATCTCCAAATTTTTCAAGTGCTTTCTGAGTTCCGTTTTCGCCGTTTAATGCGCAGATGAGCTTAAATACAACTCCAACGCCCGCAAGGTTTTTGAACGGATATTCACAATCTGGCCTATGAGGATTAACAACGGCAATCGCATCTGGAATTTCGTCACCATATCTATGGTGGTCTGTTATTACCATATCAATTCCCAAGCTCTTTGCAAGGGATGCTTCTTCAATAGCAGTAATTCCCGTATCAACGGTTATAATTAAACTCACTTCTTTTGAAAGCCGTTCAAGCGCACCTGCGCTCAAGCCGTATCCATCGTGAATTCTTTCGGGAATAAAATATGTACATTCAACTCCCTTTTCAGACAAAAACTTATGAAGAATTATGGTTGATGTTATTCCATCAACATCGTAGTCCCCATAAATACATACTTTCTCTTTATTATCTATTGCTTGCTGAATTCTTGCAACAGCTTTATCCATATCCTTTAGTAAAAACGGATCATACAGCACAGAAGAACTACAACCTAAATATCTCTCTGCATCTTTTTTTTCAATAATCCCTCTTGAAACAAGAACTTTCGCAACAAGATTAGGAATTTTCAGCTCTGCTGAAAGTGATTTTATCTTTTCTTCATCCGTTTTAGTTATTATCCACTTTTTTGTATACAAGACTATACCCTCCGACGGGTTACCCCGCCTTTAATTATTTTTCACCGGAATATGTGTTAAGAGTCAATTATAAAATTGCATCTATCTTAAATAACCTTATATTCCACATTGGCAATACATTCTTTGTCGTATATAATGCCGTTTGCATCGCTTATATGAACAACTCCTGTGTATGTTCCGTCAAGATGGTCATTTTGTGAAAGGTCAACCGTGATTAACACATCTGTAACCTTTATTCTATTCACTTCCTCATAAAGACCACTGATAGAGATTTCAACATCTCCAACAGAAGCAGAGAAACCCTTTGGACAATTTTCAAGAACAATGTTTTCTCCCGAAACAACAATTTTAGCCGATGCCTCGGAAACCGTTACATTAACCTTTTCCAAGTTATCGATTGATGAAACACTTTCGGGATACAGTATATCACATTCAATATCAAATTGTTTTTTTCCTGTTCCAAGAAGATTAAGAACCTGTTGATATGAAACATCATAATAAATCTCATCAATTTCATCTATAACCAATGGTTCACCGCAAATTACAATCTTTTTCATCTCCGTTGTGAAAGATTTATTGTATTCTACACCGGATGCACCATCTATCATTGGAAGCAATGGAACACTTTTCTTCTTTGTTAAAACAACTTCAACATCGCAATGTGATGGTGAAATTGAAATCGACTCCATATCTATTTCAACCTCAGACTGTAAAACTATTTCACAGCGACTTTTAAATGATGCCGAAATATTTTTTGGCTCTGGATTAACAATTGCCATAACGCTTGTTATATTGTTTAAAACACTTTCAGAACCGGTTATAACAACGCTTTGGCTATCACATAACAGCTTATATTCAACACCGCCTTCAAGCTGTGCTATACCAAGCTGAGGAATGATTTCCATTTCTTTTCTTATTCTTCGCTCGGCTTTAACAGAAACGCCCGTTAAAGATTGGCTGATAATTTCAACTCCGTTTATTGGCTCTATCTCCACATTAAGCAAATCGCTTGGGCCTTCTTTTTCTATAGTTGAAACATCAATATACGCTTTAAAGCTGGAAGATGAAAGTGATGAGAGTTTACCTCTTTTTCCCCTCACAGAAACATCAACAGCCAACGCCTCATCATATGTTACCTGAAGCTGAGTTGCTGAGAAAAGCTCGCTTTTACCCTTTATTTCAATTTCTATGTTAAAGAATGTTTTCTCATAATCCGCCGCTTCATAATCAACTGCTACTATCCACATAACAATTGAAGCAAGGAGGGAAAGCGCTAATGTTAAAATAGTTGAGCCCTTGGGGCCTACCTTTTTAGTTTTTTTCTGTTCTTCTTTTTCTGTTTCTTCGGGAGACAATTCAATTTCATTCTTATTTTTTTCTTCCATCTTTGATTTTGCCCCCATTCTTTATATTATCACTAACAAACAATTCTTCCATATAATCTATGAGCTTTTTTTCCGTGAATCCACGAGTGAATCTGCCATCAACAGCAACAGAAATGATTCCTGTTTCCTCCGAAACAATAATAACAACAGCATCGCTCTTCTCTGATATTCCAACGCCTGCGCGATGTCTTGTTCCTAAATTTTTAAGCATTTCATTTCCTTCTGAAAGAGGAAGAACACATCCTGCCATATAAACGCGAAAATCACGAATTATAACGGCTCCATCATGTAAAGGTGCTTTATTGTAAAATATGTTACCCAAAATACGGGGCGAAACCTTTGCATCAACAACAGTTCCGTCTTTTATCATATTGTCCAAGTTGGTAGTTCTTTCAATAACTATAAGCGCCCCTGTTTTTGTTGCAGAAAGCTCAAACGCAGTTTTAACAATCTCTCCAAGAAACTCAGAAACCTCAGACTCATTCAGACCTTTGAAACGGTTTCCGAATTTTCCTGCACCCTTTCCAACCTTCTCAAGCGCACCTCTTAGCTCCGGCTGGAAAACAACAATAATTGCTATAATTCCAACCTGGCTTATGTTTGAAAGTAAAAAGTTAAGAAGACTCATTTCAAATATGCTTGCAACAAGCATAAGTAAAAGCACGCAAACGATACCAACAACAATTTTCATTGCTCGTTTTTCACGAAGAAAGTTAATTGCATAGAAAAAAATCAACGCAACAACAAGAATATCAACGATATCTTTTATCTCGATTACACTAAGTCTTTGAAGCAAATTTTTGAAAAAATCCAAAGCTGCTCCCATAACTTTTCACCTTCTCCCACCTATACTTTCAGATATTAAACAATATTACCATATGTATTTACGATTGTCAATAGAAATACCGTATTTTTTACAAATTTTTTCGCTTTTCGGGGGAGTTTTTTGGCATTTACAATAATTCATTTTTTTTGGGTTTTAGCTATATTGTAAACCATTAAAACAAGGGTTTAAAATAAAAAACTCTCCTGCATCAATTTGCAAAAGAGAGTATAGTTTGTTTATGTTGCAAGCAGAATCATCACTTGCTCCCAAAGCAATATCGATAACACGATATGATATACGGCTGTCGCCGCATGATATACTTGCTTCGCAAGCATGATATAATATCCGTCCCCTTCATACGCCAAGCGTATATCATCACTCGAAGAGTGATATCACACCGCAGGTATATCATCCGTTCTGCAAGGAACGGATATAATTGAAAAACCTCTTTCGTCTAAGACGAAAGAGGTTTTTCCTGGCACGCCGCAAGAGATTCGAACTCCTGACCTTCTGGTCCGTAGCCAGACGCCCTATCCAGCTGAGCTAGCGGCGCTTAACAGCTTAGCTATAATAACACGGCTGTTTAGAAAATGCAAGTGTTTTTTTGCACTTTTTGCAAATTTTTTCGAATTAGATGTTCATTGCGGCGTAAAAGCCCTCGCGGACAGCGGAAGTGATGTTGCCGGCGC
>JAZNIJ010000164.1:0-8162 GCA_045577455.1 Eubacteriales bacterium | reverse complement strand
ACCAAGATAATCATAAAGAGTTTTGTTAGCATTTTGTCCGCTGATGTCGTAACCAAGCTTGCGCACATTTGTAACATGCTCACCGAAGATAAGTTCTGCACCTTTGGTTATATCTTCAACCGTACAATTGTTAGGATTCTTTACAGCATATTTTAAAAGTGCTTCGTTGCCTCGCTCAGTATTCCAATCAGGCTCATACAAAAGTGTATGACCGTAATCAAATATTACCATTTTAGGATAGTTCATAATTTTTCTCCCGTTATTTCACTTCAAAATACAATACGCTTGCCTCTGTACCATCACCGAAAGGCTCATCACCTATGCAAAGCTCAAAATTGCTATCATGCATCTTTGCAACTTTGTTCCATAAAATAGTGCTTGCAATATTATTTTTGTGATACTTTATGTGCCAAAAGCCCTTATGAACATTAAAAATCTGTCTGACAGCTTCTGTTGCTACTCCTTGACGCCTAAAATTATACGAAACAAAAAACTCTGCCATTGACCAATCAATAGGTCTTTCGCATTCTTTATACTTGTTAATCAAAGCAAATCCGGCAAGAATTTCATCAACATAAATAAAATAAGCATATCTGCTTTCTTCTGTAAAATAGTTGTTTAAATATTTATATCCGAACAAGCCATTGCTGTTGAACTGTCTTTTATCGTACTGAGAAAATTCATAGTTGTATTTTTCGAGAAGATTTGCAAGGGTATCTTTTTCGCTCAATGTTACTTTTTTGATCGTTGTATTCATTGTACTTGTTGCTCCTATAAAAAATTAAGGCACCTCCGAAAATACGGAGATACCTGTAAGTTCAGAAAGATATTTTACATCAATCGCAAACGGACAAAACGGCTCTCCTGTTTTGAAAATTAAGATTCATTGTCATTTTGTCCACCTGCCTTTCATTGTTTTCCATATTGTAACAGTTGATTTTAGAATTGTCAATGATTATATTAATTTAGTTCCTTCATAGCTCACTATAATAAAAAATGGTAGGGAGACTCCCTACCGAATAGTTGGACCTGGAACATGCTGTTCAGCCCAAACAATATATATTGTATGTATATTATAAGTCACTATTAAAACGTGGTCAAGGTATTTTTTATCAACCTATTGACTTTGTGCAAAAAACACTTATAATAAACACAGAACAAATGTTTGTGTGTTGAGGTATTGTTATGATAGATGTTTATGAGAAATGTCCCGTGTTTGAAGAATCAAGTTATACATTGAGAATGGTAACTCTTGAAGATTGTTTAGATTTGTTAAAAGTTTATTCTGATTTGAAATCTGTTCCGTTATTTAACTGTGATAACTGTGGTGGAGATGATTTTTATTACACTACAGAAAACAGGATGATGGAAGCAATAAAATATTGGCATTGGGAATATAGCAGACAGGGTTTTGTCCGTTGGTCTATTATTGATAACCAAAAGAAAGAAGCTATAGGAACAATAGAATTGTTTCATCGTGATGCAAACGACTATTTTACCAATTGCGGTTTACTACGCCTTGATTTAAGAAGTGATTATGAGCTTTCTCCAGAAATAATAAAAATATTAACCCTTATAATAGCACCAACTTTTGAGCTGTTTGATTGCGACAAAATTGCAACAAAAGCCAATCCAGAAGCAAAAGAGAGAAGAAAAGCATTAGGTGAACTCGGCTTTAGTTTATCTGATGAGAAACTCATAGGTCATGATGGCACAGAATATATAAATTATTTTGTTTTACATAAGGATTCAACAAAGTAGTAGATTTAGTATTTTTAAGTAAAACTCCGACACAGGCAATGTTTTGCGGATATTTACTAAAATGAATTTTTAATTAGTTGACAACTCTTTTTATTAGAGTTACTATGCGAGCGAGGTGATACTTTTGACAGGTGTAATTTATGCGAGATATTCAAGTGATAATCAGCGTGAAGAGTCTATTGAAGGTCAGTTGAGAGAGTGCAAGGTTTTTGCCGAGAAAAACGGAATTGATGTTGTTGGTACATACATTGACCGAGCATTATCTGCTAAAACGGACAACCGTCCTGACTTTCAGAAAATGATTAAAGACAGTGCTAAGAAGCAATTCGACTGTGTTATTGTCTGGAAGCTTGACCGATTTGCTCGTAACCGATACGACTCTGCTCATTATAAAGCTATTCTTCGCAAAAATGGTGTTCGTGTTTTATCTGCAACCGAAGCGATTTCCCAAGGTGCAGAAGGTATCATTCTTGAATCGGTTCTGGAAGGTATGGCTGAATACTATTCAGCAGAGCTTGCAGAAAAGGTTATCCGAGGTCAGACTGAAAACGCTTTGAGTTGTCGTTTTAATGGCGGTACAATTCCTATCGGCTACAAAATAAATAAAGACCGAAAATTTGAAGTTGATACCGAAACTGCACCCTATGTTTTATCAGCTTTCAAAATGTACGAAGATGGTATGACAATGCAGGAAATTGCAGATGATTTGAATGTTAAAGGTCTTCGCAACAATCGTGGAACGAAACTTAATATAAACGGAATATCTACAATGTTGTCAAACAGAAGATATATGGGCGAGTATTATTATCGTGATATTGTGATTCCTGATGGCATCCCTGCTATTGTTCCTAAGGATTTGTTCCTTCGTGTTCAAGAAAGGATTGCTAAAAACAAAAATTCACCTGCACGCTACAGAGCAGATGAACAATATATTTTATCAACTAAGTTATACTGTGGTAAGTGTATGACTTTTATGGTTGGTGAAAGCGGTACTGCAAGGAACAAAAATACATATCGTTATTACAAGTGCTTATCTGCAAAGCGGAAGCGTGGCTGCGATAAGAAAGCAGTTAAAAAAGACTGGATTGAAAATCTCGTTATAAACCAAATCATTCGGGTGATATGGGATGATAATCTGATTGAAGATATAACTGATATGGTTATGGACTTGCAGAAAAACGAAAACAATGTTCTTCCTCTTCTCAAAAAGAGACAAAATGAAATCAACAAAGGTATTTCAAATATCCTTTCCGCAATCGAACAGGGCATATTCACACCATCCACAAAGGAACGCCTTGAAGATTTAGAGAAACAAAAACGAGAAATTGAAATAGAAATTGCAGAAGAAAGCATTGCAAGACCACTGCTTGACCGAGACCAAATTAAATTTTGGTTCCACCGTTTCAGAAAAATGGATGCATCAAAGCCTGAAAACCGAAGAAGATTGGTTGACAGCTTTGTAAATTCAGTAATTTTATATGATGATAGAATCGAGTTTTATTTCAACTTCAAAAAAGGAGCAAAAAGCCTTTCTTTAGAAGATTTGGAAAAAGGTTCGGATACGCTTGATTCACTCCCACCAAAAAAGAACTAAGCGAAAGCTTAGTTCTTTTTTTATCCATTGCGAAAGCAATGGCATATCATCAACGATAGTAACGCTATCGTTGTATCTCATCAGTTCGTTAGGACTGTATATCATCACGCGTTAGCGTGTATAAATAAGAGCTTTCGCAATGATGATATACAAGGCTAAAGCCTTGATGATATACAACGCTTCGCGTTGATTTATTAACATATCTATGCTATAATCATCACAAAGGAAGTGAGATTATACCCAAGAATTATTTGCTTGTGTATTCCGAACAACTCGCAACAGATATCGAGTTGTTGTGTCAAAATATTAAAGCTCCATCAAATACAGTTTTTCAAATTCGTAAAAGTTCAAGCAGTGTTTATGCGAATATTCGGGAGGCAAATTACGGTCAAAGCAAGGCCGATATGCTTTCTAAATTTGAAATAGCACTAAAAGAGTGTAGCGAAACAGAGGGTTGGCTACAACTTTTGTTTAATACAAGTGCTATTGATGAGGATACATATAAAAAATATAGAAATCTATGCGGTCGCATTAGACGGATGTTGATATCAAGTTGCAAAACATTAAAGGAGAATAAAAATGGCTAAGAAAGCATGCGAATTATGTGGAATCAATCGATCATCAGATATGCTGTTTGGTATTGCTTTGTGTGATGAATGTCGTAAAATTCATTTGGGCATTTCACAAGGAGAGTCTGAAACAATTAATATTGTTTTAAACCCTGATTTTTTTAAAAATTCGACTGCAAACGCAAAAACAATGTTTATGAATGCAATACAAAAGTATAATCTAAATAAAGATACGATTGCAGCTCGAAAAAAGAAAAATGAAGAAATTGAAAAAAATTACGCCAATTTAATGTTGACCACAGGAACAAATTTTGATGGTTATATAGTTAAAAACTATATCGACATCTTGTGTGAAGAAGTTGTTTTCAAAAATAGTTTTTGGAAACGGTTAGACGCTACTTTTGAGGATTTGGGAAACGTTTTTACTTTTAAAGATACGGAACTTTCCGGTGCAAATAAATTAATTTCAAATGCACGAGAATATGTAGTAGAGAAATTTAAACAAAAAGCCGCTCAAATAGGTGCAAATGCCGTGTTGGGTGTAGAGTTTGAATCCTCTTTTGGTAGTGATATTGTTAGAGTTTCTGTTTCAGGGACAGCTGTAAAGGTAGAAAAAATCGATAACACAAATAATTCTCTGGACTTTTAAACATTTTCGGATATAATTGCTGTTACCAAAAAGAAAGGTGGTAGCAGTTATGAAATTTGAAAACAAACAACAAGAATTAAGATTTATGTATGTCTTATGGGAACGGTTAATGTATTTGCAAGAACACTTAAAGGAAAACGGCGAACTTGAATTTATGCAAGTGGTCAGAGAGTGCAAATGGAGATGTTCTAATAAAATTGAGCGCTTAAAAGACGAAATATAACTTGGCATCTAAATGGTTCGGAACAGCCAAGTGTTGTGGTCTATTTAGATGCCACACAGAAAAGCCTTGAGAAATCAAGGCTTTTCGCATTTTTTACCCCTTTTTTCAAGTTGCAATTTCATAGATGCCAACGACCTACAAGGTGGGTTCGAACCACCGAAGTAAAAAAATAGGCAGATTTAGTGATTTATTATCGCTAAGTCTGCTTTTTTATTTTTAATTTCAATGATTTTTCAATCTTTTATGGTATAATGGTGTATAAGTGGAGGTGTCGATATGCGACTTTTGCTTGTGGAAGATGAAAAAAGAATGGCGCAGGCGTTATGCGAAATACTGCGTCTCGAAAAATATGAAGTCGATCATTATGCCAATGGTCTTGACGGTTTAACAGCCATTGAGAGCGATATATACGATATTATCATCCTTGATGTTATGCTCCCCGGAATGAACGGATATGAAATTGCAAAGAAAGCACGGCAAAACGGAATCCGCACACCGATTTTGATGTTAACGGCGAAAGCGGAACTTGATGATAAAGTGACCGGTCTTGACAGCGGCGCCGACGATTACCTAACAAAACCTTTTATGACTAAAGAATTGCTGGCTCGTCTTCGTGCTCTTGGTAGACGGAACATAAACACAGTAGACGGCACACTAAGTTTCGGAGATATTTCCCTTGATACCAATACAGCCACGCTATCCTGCACGACTAACAATCAGAGTGTGCGGCTGAGCGAAAAAGAGTACCGTATTCTTGAATATCTTATTGCTAATCAGGGGCAGATACTTACCCGTGAGCAGCTTGCGGTTAAGATTTGGGGCTTTGACAGCGAAGCAGAATATAACAATGTTGAAGTGTATATGTCCTTTACCCGTAAAAAACTGAACTTTGTCGGTGCAAAGGCGGAGATTAAAGCGGTGCGTGGTATTGGCTATGAATTGAGGTGTGACGATGTTTAAAAAATCAAGAAAAAAGATCGTTGCCGCCATTATGAGCATTTTAACGCTTCTCTGGGTTGGAACGCTTTGCGTGATTTATATCTCCAGTTACTTTGAGGTTGCCACAACAAATCAGGAAATGCTAAAGGAACATGCAGAGCAGTATATGTTGGAAAAGCCTATGGGTGGTGCTTTTGATCCTATGAAGCCCTTCCCCGACAGAGGCCCACATTTTGATACAAATCAGTTCAAGTTATCTACCTTTTACTCTGTTGCAATCTCCTATGATAACAATGTAGTAGAGGTAAGAAACGATGACGCCGCCGTTTATACCGATGCCGAACTTGAAAAGGCAGCAAGGCAGGTACTTAAAAAATCCGATACAAACGGCGTAATTAATAATTTAGTTTACTATAAAATGGACAAGGGTGGTTACACGCTTGTTTCATTTATGGATAATACCATTATTCGTGAAAGTATGAATACGCTGTTCCGATATACACTTATCTTTGGCGGCGTAGCCATCCTTGCACTATATTTCCTCGCTGCGTATTTGGCGAAAAGGATCGTTACTCCCCTTGAAGAAAGTTATCAAAAACAAAAGCAGTTTATCTCGGATGCAGGTCACGAACTGAAAACACCGGTATCGGTGGTTAGTGCCAATGCTGAGCTATTATCCCGTGAGATTGGTGATAACCAATGGCTTGCCAACATTCAATATGAAAACGAAAGAATGGGTAAGTTAGTTGGACAACTCTTGGAACTTGCTCGTACAGAGAATGTAAAGCCGCAGATGGAGTATCTTGATTTGAGCCGCTTGGTTTCCGGTGGTGTATTGCCTTTTGAGAGTGTTGCCTATGAAAACGGACTAACGCTTAATTCGCAGATAACAGACGGTATTATTGCCTTGGGAAATAGCACACAACTCAGTCAGCTCGTATCCATTCTTGTTGACAACGCTATTCGGCACTCTCAGAACGGAAAAGAGGTATTTATTAGCCTTACTCACACCAGAAACACCGTTGTTCTTTCGGTTGTTAATGATGGAGAGCCAATACCGCAAGAACAAATGGCGCAGTTGTTTGAACGTTTCTACCGTGCAGATGAAGCTCGTAACGGTGAGGACAAGCATTACGGACTTGGACTTGCGATTGCCAAGGCTATTGTCGAGGCGCATAACGGCAAAATAGAAGTGTCCTGCTATGATGGAAAGGTTTGCTTTGCTGTACAAATCCCTAAAATGTAAAAATAAAATAACCTTCAATCAAACTTCAATCTTCCTCCTGTACAATGATGCTATCAAGGTACAGGAGGATTTGTTTTTATGGCATTTCAAACGGTGTTCAAGCGCTATGAAATTAAATATATGATAACGCTCGAACAAAAGCAAAAAGTGCTCGATGTAATGAAGCCATATATGAAACTGGATAAGTATGGGCGCACCACGATCCGCAACCTTTACTTTGATACCAACACCTATCTTCTGATTCGTAGGTCTATAGAGAAACCGACATATAAAGAAAAACTCCGTGTTCGAAGTTACGGCAGAGCCGAGCCAGACAGCACGGTGTTTGTTGAGCTGAAGAAAAAGTATAAGCACGTGGTGTATAAACGGCGCATTTCTTTGCCCGAAAAAGAGGCAATGGAATGGCTTAGCAAAGAGCAGCATTGTCATAAACATACACAGATATCTGAGGAAGTGGATTATTTCCTTGACTACTATAAAACTTTGCACCCGACCGTTTTTCTCTCTTATGAGAGAGAAGCTTTTTATGCAAATGACGGATCGGATTTCCGTGTGACATTTGACGATACCGTTCTTTGCAGACAAGAGGATCTGTCGCTGGAATCCGAGGTGTATGGAACGCCTATCCTTCCCGAAGGAATGGTTTTAATGGAAATTAAGTGTTCGGGCGGTATTCCGCTTTGGATGACCGAGGTACTGTCAAAGGAAAAAATATATAAAACATCGTTTTCTAAGTATGGAACAGCATATCGCACAATTATTTTTTCGCAGTTGTGCGAAACACATAAAACTATGTTGGAGGTAACTGCAAATGCTTGAAAATTTATTTAAAGGACTATTTGATACGGATTTAACTACGGTCATCAGCGTGACCGATTTTTTGCTCTGCTTAGGGTGTTCTCTCGTGTTGGGACTTGTGATGGCACTCGCATATATGTACCGTACCCGTTATACAAAGAGTTTTGTTGTAACACTCGCTTTGCTTCCTGCGGTTGTTTGTATTGTTATTATGATGGTTAATGGCAATGTCGGTGCAGGTGTTGCGGTGGCAGGTGCATTTAGTCTTGTCCGTTTCCGCAGTGTTCCTGGTACTGCAAAGGAGATCTGTACACTGTTTCTCGCAATGGGTGCAGGCCTTATCGCAGGTATGGGCTATCTCGGCTTTGCGGCTTTGTTCACCC
>JAZNIJ010000163.1:0-3203 GCA_045577455.1 Eubacteriales bacterium | reverse complement strand
TAAATAATCCAAACTCAATATATAAATATCGGGTTTGGATTATATTTAATATATTTATCAATATTCTATTGATTCTTTGCTCTGAAAAAATCTTTAAACACAGTGTAACCCTCTGCTATCAATTTATCTTTTTGAAATTTAACATTTTTGTTTCTCGGGGTTATCATAACCGTTTTTCCCTCTTTTCTTAAAGCAGATGCTTCAGCAAACATTTCTTTCATTTGTTCTTCGGAAAGTCCGCTTTCAGCAAGAAAAACTATTTTTTCTCCCATTTCAGGAATTTTAAAGTTTTTATCTTTAAGAATAGTTATAATTCTTTCAAAACCAATTGAAAAACCGCAAGCTGGAACTTTTATCCCTGCAAATTTACCAATCATATCATCATATCTTCCACCGCCTGCAATGGAGAAACCATACCCTGGAAGCTCAATTTCAAAAATTGTACCAGTATAATATGACATACCTCTAACAAGGGTTGGATCGAAAACTATATCGAAATTCCCCTTATTGATTTCTTTAACGCAAGAAATAATCATTTCAAGGTTGTTGCTTGCAGAAAAGTCATCAGTAAATAAGGAGCAAAACTCCTTGATATCACTCCATGGTGATGAATAATATTTCATATATTGAGAGCAAACATCTTCAGGGTAACCGCACTCAACAAGCTCTCTCTCAACACCGTCTGCTCCAATTTTATCCATCTTATCAAGAATAATAAAAACCTTATCATAATCTTCAGTTGGGAATCCACATTTTTCCGCAATTGCTTTAAGAATTCTTCTGTCGTTTATTCTTACCTTAAAGTCGGAAAAGCCTAACTTTAAAAGCATTGCAGAGGTTGCAGAAACTAATTCAATTTCAGCAAGCACAGAACCGTCACCAAGAATATCTATATCACATTGAGTGAACTGTCTAAATCTTCCCTTTTGAGGTCTATCAGCTCTCCAAACATTTCCAAGCTGAAATGCCTTAAATGGAGATGTGAGTTTTTCCATATTAGATGCGTAATACCTTGAAAGCGGAACAGTTAAATCATATCTAAGTCCGCTGTCCGCCAAAGATGATATATCACTTACATCTTCTTTAGAGAGCTTTTCCCCTCTTTTCATTATCTTAAATATCAGCTTTTCATTATCACCGCCTTGTTTGCTAGTAAGATTTTCAATATGTTCAACAGCAGGTGTTTCAATTAAAGAAAATCCATATTTAGAATAAGTATCTTTAATTTGCGCACTAACATATTCCCTGAGTCTCATCTCCTCGGGTAAAAAATCATTCATGCCCTTAACAGGTGTCTTTACATATCTCATTATCTTCTCCTGATACATTTATAATAAGTATTTTTCAACATTTTTTTATATTATAACAAACTTTTCTTTTTAATTCAATAGTTATTTTATAAAAATTATTGACATAATTATTTTTTTGTGTTAGACTACATTTATACAAGTTTTCAAAAATAAAAATAAAGGAGACGACATTATAATGAAAACTACAACTCGCACAAAATTTTTTTCCGCGATTCTTTCATTGATTTTTTGCCTTTCCATCGTTTCTGCAATTTCTTTCGACGCATATGCACAATATGAAGCATACGCCCTCGATGGTACAACTGTAAACGAAGCAACCTTCATTATCGACCCGGGTCATGGTGGCGATGACCCCGGAGCAATGGGACCTGAAGTTGAAGGTGAAGCAATACGCGAAGAAGCAGACGACAACCTGTACTTAGCTTTAAAGGTTGCTGCAGCTCTTGAAGCAAGGGGCGAAACTGTTGCTCTTACTAGAATTGATGACTCAACCGTTGAGCTGATTGACCGTTCTTACATTGCAAATGCAGGTAATTATAAAATCTTTTGCAGTTTACATAGAAATTCTGCATCAAACCCTGCCGCAACAGGTATTGAAACATATTATTTCAATGGTCTTTCAAGCAACTCTCCATCTGCAAAAATAGCAACTGAAGTTCATAACAGCATAGTGGGCGTTAGTTCTTCAATTGTAAACCGTGGAGTTAAATCTGCAAACTTCTCTGTTCTTCGTGAAACAGATACCTGCTCCATTCTTATTGAAAATCTTTTTATAAACAACCCTGATAACAATGTACTTTTTGATGAAATTAAAGATGATTTGGCTGTAGCAATTGCAGAAGGTCTTATCGCTGCTAAACCATATGCAAAGAAAATACCTGCTGAATATCTTGCAGAAACATATGTTCCTGCAGATTTAGGTGAGAATTTCAATGCTGCAATTATACATACAGCTTCTGGAAAAGCTATTACCAACACAGGAGCTGATGCAGTTTCCTCCCCAATGGAATACAAAGCAAATCAGATTTGGAACTTCGAAAAAACAGATGAAAAAAATGCATATAAGCTAACAAGTAAACTCAATCAACTTTGCCTTGATGTTTCTGGTGCAAACAATGCAGATGGTACAAATATTATTGTTTATGAAGACAATGGAACTGATGCTCAGAGATATTATTTCTATCTTATAGATGGAAAATATTTTATCAGACCTATTTTCTGCACAAATAATAGGGTTATCGATATTGACCAAGCATCTCAAAATGCTCAAATTTGGGAATTTGGTATTGATAACACAAACCAGATGTTCTCAATAGTTAAAGAAGAAGATTTCCCCTCTGTTGAATCCAAACTTGAGCTTGTTGAAAATAGCACTTATACTTTAGAAAATGATTTTGTAATCGGAGTAAAAGCAAATACTGATTTATCAAGTTTTACTGCAAATTTTAAAAACACTATAAAGGTTTACGACCAAAGCGGAAAAGAAATTGAAACATCTACAACTGTTCTTGGAACAGGTTTTGTTGTTGCCGACAGTTCTTCTGATGAAAAAGCAACCGTTATTGTTTTAGGTGATGTAAACGGCGATGGTGTTCTCACTTCAACTGATTATATTCAGATTAAATCCTATTTCCTTGGAACATTGTCAATTGAGGGAGTTTATTACACAGCTGCAAATGTTGACTGTGTTGGAGAAATTACCTCTACTGATTATATTCAGTTAAAATCTCATTTCCTTGGAACACTTGATATTTACGCATAAAATAATAATTTGATTAAAATGCTGCTCCTTTTCGGAGCAGCATTAAAATTTTAGTCATAACCACCGGCCGTGCCGGTGGCTTGCACAAGCCCCCTTGGGGCATGTCACAGGCAGAGCCTATAGGCTCGTCG
>JAZNIJ010000162.1:0-4122 GCA_045577455.1 Eubacteriales bacterium | reverse complement strand
TCGGTCTATGTATGTAAATTCAGAGCATACAGGTACAGGAGTATATTCTTATAAAGGCGATAAAAGAGTTACAAAGGTAGGAAACATATTAAGAAAAACGAGCTTAGATGAGCTTCCTCAACTTGTTAATATCCTTAAAGGCGAAATGAGTTTTATAGGGCCGCGACCTGTGCTTACATACCATCCTTGGCCGTTTGAAGAATATAGCAACGAACAGAGAAGAAGATTTGATGTAAGGCCAGGCATTACAGGTCTTGCACAGATAAACGGAAGAAAGGCAACGCTTTGGGACGCTCGCCTCAAATACGATGCAGAATATGTTAATAATCTTTCTTTTGTTAATGATGTAAAAATATTTTTCAAAACAATTTTTTCAGTTTTAAAGAGCGAGAGCAACGAAAATGTTGGAGAAACCGTTGAAACCAAAAAATAATTAGAGGTGCGGAATGGCTTTAAAATTAATGTATATAACCAATAGGCCAGATGTCATAGAAGCAGTTCAGGATATTGGAGTTGACAGAATATTTATTGATTTGGAAAAATTGGGAAAAGAAGCAAGACAACCTAAAATGGACACGGTAAAATCTTTCCATACCATAGATGATGTTGTATCTGCTCGAAAAGTACTTTCTTCCGGAAAACTTCTTGTTAGAATCAATTCTATTTGGGATGGAACCCAAAAAGAGGTTGAAGAAGTTATTGAGGCAGGAGCGGATATAATTATGTTGCCATTCTTCAAAGATGCATATGAGGTTGAAAAATTCCTTAAATATGTTGACGGGAGAATCAAAACCTGTCTCTTGCTTGAAACAGATTCAGCTGTTAATAATATTGATGATATAATATCCCTCAGAGGCATTGATGAAATACATATTGGTATGAATGATTTGCATTTATGCTATAAGAAGAAGTTTATGTTTGAGCTACTTTGCGACGGAACAGTTGACAAATTATGCAACAAATTCAAAGAAAATAATATTCCATATGGATTTGGTGGCGTTGCAAGAATCGGTTTTGGAGATGTTCCTGCTGAATTGGTTATTTCAGAACATTATAGATTAGGTTCATCAATGGCTATCTTATCGAGGCAATTTTGTAAAATATCAGAAAATACAGAGATAGATGTAATTAGGGAAAGATTTAAAAACGGAATAAAAGAAATTAGAAATTACGAAAAATTCCTGCTTGAAAAAGATGAAGCATTTTTTAACGAAATGCATAGAAGATTAAGTATGTCTGTTGCTGATATTGTTAAAAAAAGATAATTAACAACAGTATTCTCATTTTAATATATATAAGCAAATAAATCAAGAGGAAAGTAGTAAAAAAATATTAACTATGCAAGAAAATATATATAAATGTGATGTTGCCATAATAGGTGGAGGCCCTGCCGGACTTATGGCATCAATTGCATCTGCAAAGCAAGGCAAGAATGTTTTAATTTTAGAGAAAAATCCTTTCTGCGGAAAAAAACTAAATATAACAGGTAAAGGAAGGTGCAATGTCACAAATAATTGTGATAACCAAACCTTCCTTCAAAATGTTACAAAGAATAATAAATTTTTATATAAGTCAATTGCTTCATTTTCTACATATGATGTTATTTCTTTTTTTGAAGCAATTGGTGTTCCGCTGAAAACTGAAAGGGGTAACAGAGTATTTCCTGTTTCAGACAGCGCGAGAGACATAACTAACGCTCTTGTGAGAGAAGCCAAAAATAATCAAGTAAGATTTATATATAAAAAAGTTGGTGATATAGAGTTTACTGATGACAATAAATTTCAATTGAAATGTGATAGCATCTCTGTTATTGCCAATTCTGTTATTATAGCTACAGGCGGTTTGTCATATCCTAAAACGGGTTCAACGGGTGATGGTTATAAACTTGCTCAAAAGTTTGGTCATACCATTATCCCTCTCAAACCATCATTGGTTCCACTTGAGTCAAAAGACAACATTTGTAAATCAGCAATGGGTTTGTCTCTTAAAAATGTTGCTGTTAAGTTTATATCAAAATCAGGAAAATGTTTGTATAAGAACGAAGGTGAGATGCTTTTTACTCACTTTGGTGTATCTGGTCCTTTAATACTATCAGCATCCGCTCATCTTAATGAATTAAAAGAAAAGGTTACACTTTACATTGATTTAAAGCCCGCATTGGATGAGCAAACTCTTGATAAAAGATTGCTGAAAATTTTTTCGGAATATTCAAACAAAGATTTTTTGAACGCTCTTGATACTTTATTACCACAAAAGATTATCAAACCAATTGTTCTTTTATCAGGAATTCCCGATAGAAAAAAAGTTAATTTAATTACCAAAGAAGAAAGAAAAAAACTTCTTTCTATAATTAAGAGTGTGCCAATTAGCATTTGCTCCTTTAGACCTATAGAAGAAGCAATAATTACATCTGGAGGAATTGATGTTAAAGAAATAAATCCTTCAACCATGGAATCAAAACTGATTAGCGGTTTGTATTTTGCGGGAGAAATCATAGATGTTGATTGCTACACTGGTGGCTTTAATCTTCAAGTTGCATTTAGTACAGGATATGTTGCCGGTAGCAATGCTTAGAACTTTAAACAATAAGATCTTTTAAAATAGAAATGAATTTTTCACACTCTTTTATACTATTTTTCTTACCGATGCTGATTCTTAACGCACCGTTTTCTCCTGTGTTAAATTTCCTATGTGCAAACGGTGAACAATGAAAACCTGCTCTTGTACATATTCCTTTTTTTGTGAGCATTGCTTCTAAATCAAATGAAGTATGGTTTTCAGAATTGACTAAAATAACAGGAACATATTTATCCAAATTATTATACGATAACCCGTAAACTTTTATATTTTTTAGCATAAATAAGCTATCGACGGTGTATTTAAAGCAGTTAATATGTTTTTCTTTATCGTATTTATAGTTTGTGATTGCTTTATGTAAGCCGCAAAAACTCGGCACGCCGATTGTACCCGCTTCAAAACGTTCGGGGGGAGAAAACGGCATTTGATAATCCTCTGAAAAACTTCCTGTTCCTCCTTCGATTATAGTTTTAAAACATAGCTTACTTTTTGAATTAAGTATCATTGCACCTGTACCCATTGGTCCATATAAACCTTTGTGACCTGGTATACACAACACATCAATATCGCTTTTATCAATATTTATCGGAATATATCCTGCACTTTGAGAACCGTCTAAAATAAATACTTTATCATTTAATCGGCATATTTTTGATATCTCTTTTATGGGTATTATTCTTCCACAAACATTAGAAGCATGAGTAACTACCACTGTTGATACATCGTCTGTCAAGCTGAGTTTGAAATTCTCAATAGTTTTTTCATCATTATCAATATCAACATTAAATACTTTTATTTCTGCAATCGAACTTGATGGTCTTATAACAGAATTGTGTTCCAAGTCCGACATCAATATTTTGTTTCCAGTCTTATGTATTCCTTTTATTGCCATATTTAAGCTATGAGTTGCATTATAGCAAAGTATTACATTTTCTGTCTTTGCACCAAACATATTGCCCAATGCTTCTCTTGTTGAAAAAAGTATTTCAGATGCTTTTTCTGAAAATTTATGTCCACTTCTCCCTGGATTTCCACAATTCGCCATTGCATATATCATTGCTTTTGTTATACTTTTATCTTTAGGAAGTCCTGTTGCTGCATTATCAAAATATATCATTTTTCTTCACCGATAATTTCAAGTATCTTTATCCCTTCATTATGTAAAATACTATTTGCTTTTTCTTTATCATCTGATGATATTTTTAATCCATACCCACATCCCCGCAAATCCTTTAGATTTCCAGATTTAATTAAACTTGAGGTAATTTTATTATTTTCAAGAATTTTTTTCCCTTTTAATGCATATGTAACGGATGACAGCACAAAAATATAGTTCATAAATATACCCTCATATCGGCTTTTTATAAACAGTATATTCAAACTATCTTCCGTTGGATAAACAGTTACCCTTGAAAGTATTTCAATATCTGCTTTTCTATTTTATTTCTAAACTTAGAATTTATGGGATGAACAATATCGATGTATCTTCCTTCATTATCTTTTCTGTTTGGCATAACTATTAGTTTTTTATCTTTGCTTTCAATG
>JAZNIJ010000161.1:0-8402 GCA_045577455.1 Eubacteriales bacterium | reverse complement strand
ATTCATTTCTGACCATTCTTTATTCATAAATTAGCACCTCGCTAAATTCTTATTTATCGAACTGATTATACCATAAAACAGAAAAGAATTAAAGAATTTATTTGTAACTTTATTCAACATCTTTTCTATATGTTTGGTCGGTCGGAAGGAACTATTGCTTTTTTTCGTCCTTTTGTGCTATACTATCTACATCAAAGGGTTTTTGCATCGAAAAAGGGCAAAAATCACAAAAAACGGTGAAAATGTAAAATGCCCAAAGACCCTTATGTATCAAGGGCTTCCCCGCATCTTTTTTGATTTGGTAAGAATGGTGATGCACTCAGGATAATTCAGGATAATTTGGATTATAAAAAACTTTTACGCTTTTAACCCTGAATTCAAATAAACACCTCTGTTGCTCACTGCGTTAGCAACGAGAAAAAGGAAAAACAAAACGAGAGCAGGTGGGCTTCCTCATCTGCTCTCTATCTATTTGAGTTGGATTTTTATTTTACATTTGCTTTTTGAAAACAAACATTCCGTCACCACCATCGCCGATAAAATCGTCATCTGGTTCTAATCGGTGATTGTACTTGCATTGATATTCCACAATATGAAAACCGCATTTATTGACATAAAAATGAATATTTCGTTTTTCAAAATATGGTGTGCAGGTTTCCCACACCTTCGTTTTAGGGTGTAATTTTTCAATTTGATTCCAAATCAAAAAACCGACTCCTTTGGTTTGTATATCGTATTTCACATATAGAAAGTGAAGGTGATTATGTTGCGTTTCATTATCTATAACAACAATTGCACCTCCTACCATATTACCATCAACTATTGCTTTATAAGCAATAGCACCTTTTTCGTTCAAGGAACGGTCTATATCTTCCTCTGGTAATATGATGCCGTTTGTTTCGCCGTAAACATCTTCAAAACCTTTTTGAAATGCTTGTTGCATATCCTTTTTGAATTGCAAAACATCTTCGTCTTTAATTTTTGCGAGAGAAAAAATCATAAATAACACTCCTTAAAAATAAAAATACTCGGCATATTACCTTTAAGTAATAAACCGAGCTCACTCGACATCTTATCTGACAGGCGGCCTGCAAGCATATTGCTTACTATCCCCTACACTACGGTGTACTGTCCTCCGATGACCTATATTTATTTTACATTATTATATATGTTATTGATAGTAAAGTCAAGTGGTTTAACATATTTATTAGTCTCAATTATGGTTTTTATAACATAATTGGTGGTATCCTAGCACTCTAACAATACCGCTTTATAATATTTTCATATATATCAATCCCACAATTTCTTACTATTCAACTTTCAATCTGACAACGGCACGATACATCAGCACAAGTCCCAAACTGAGCGAAGCCCCGCCTATAATATCGGTAAACCAATGCACACCCGAAACAAGTCTGCCAATTACCATAAAAACAACAAAAGCGATAATTGCAGAAGCAACCAATCGTTTAAATATATTGTTTTTGATTCGTTCATTAAACTGCATAATAGCGGTTGGCATAACACACATTACAAGCATTGTTGTTGATGATGGATAAGATGCTTCCAAAACTCCATCAATCAACACAGGTCTGTAATTTACAACAAGAATTTCAAACAGCACATACACTGCCATCACAACAATATAGAAGCCACCGAGAATGAGGATATTATAATCCACTTTCAAGAGTTGCTTTCTTTTAATCCACTGAACAAGTCCGAGCAACGCAAACCCCATTACAAAGGCGAACGGTACTAAACTCAACCAATCTGTGATAGTATACAATAACATATGTACACCTGTAAAATTATGAACGAGCTTATTAAGCGTTGCAAATCCAACAGATGTTTCTTGTGGGCCGATTGCTTTCACATCAACAACTTTAATTGCTACTGTCCATAACAAAAATGCAAAAAGCATACATATTGCAATGCAAAAGTTTCTCCGTTTTTCTTTTTTCATTTGTTCAACCTTCCTTTTTTCATATTTGGCTCTCGCCTGAACACAT
The DNA here is from genome assembly GCA_045577455.1 of Eubacteriales bacterium. Lineage (GTDB taxonomy): Bacteria > Bacillota > Clostridia > Oscillospirales > CAG-382 > SIG653. Next base: position 6,393 of record JAZNIJ010000161.1, on the reverse strand, counting down.
TTTAAAAGAAGGTATAAACAACCGCAAGAAACAGGGTTTCACAACAGTGATACTTTTAGTATCATTGCCATTTTATCAGCATTAACACCTTTATTACCAAAAAAACAAACAGAAATGTTGCCGCATAGGGTTGCGAACTAATTATAAAAACAAATGCGCCAACTGCATTTAATGCTAACGATATTTTACTTTTATTTTTCACCCAAAATTCAGAACAGCAATTTTGCAGAGCAAGGGTTAAAACTCCAAATGCTATAATTGCACTTACAACAACAAAATATGCCGTTTTCAGATACGGTGCAATTTCGGTAAGAGATAAAAGAGAGACTTCCTGTATAATTGCATCCGTCTTCTGTCCAAAGAATGGTAGAAAGAAAAACATTGCAACACAACAATCCAGCAACCCAAACACCAAATCACGATAATGCTTTTCTTTTTGTTTGGTATCTTCTTCTGCTATGGTCAACAATTCATCTCCGGACAGCAATTCATCGATTGTTACCCCAAAAAACTTTGAGATTGCTTTCAAAGAATCTATATTTGGGTATCCCCTGCCTGATTCCCATTTGGAAATAGCGGTTCTGGAAACAAAAAGAACCTCTGCAAGTTCTTCTTGGGTTAGTCCTTTTTGCTTTCTCAGTTCCTGTAATTTTTCATTAAATTCCATAATATTTGCTCTTTCTGAACATAACCGACATACGGTAATTTATTTTTCAAGTTATTTTCTTTCTGCAACCCAAAATCATCTCACTTGCGTTCAACAACATAAACTCCTTCTTGAATTGCTGAAAATGTTGCAACAGAACACACAACTATTGCGGTGTATTTTACTTCCACAAAAGATATAGTTAAAGGCAACAGAAATAGCAGTAAACCTGTTACTTTATTCATAATTGTATGTAGTGAAACAAACTGTTTTTTAGAAACATACCCCCATATAATATTGCTGATTTTGATAACTCCAATCGCACCGCCCCATATCCACAACCATTTCGGAATATGGATTACAGGCAACAATTTGAAGAAAGATACCATTACAAAAACAAGGTCGGCTACTGTATCGTGTTTGCTTCCAAACTTACAGTTACTGTTTGTTTTTCTTGCAATTGCTCCATCTATCATATCACTAAAACCACAGAGAATATATGTGATATAAAACTTTAATGAAAATGCAGGAAAGAACAGCAATAAAATACTACCGAGAATACGACCAACAGTAAGTATATTTGCAATATGTTTCTTCATCAGTTCACCTACAAATTCCAATTTTGCAGACAATATTATATAACAAAGTCAAAAAGATTAAAAGACATAGTCATAACTTTATTTAAAGCAAACCACTTTTGAGATGATATGAATTAATAAATTAAAGATTGCATTTCTCTAATAACATTCATAACTTGTTTTTTAGGAAGCGCACCCATAATACCAGTCAGATCTTGTTCACTTCCGAAAATTGGTCTAATCCATCCTGAAATAAGCAAAGTATTATTTTCTGCAAACTCAATTTTAATATACTTCATAGCTGTCAAAAAACCGACTCCAAGTTTCCAAACATTTTCATTATTTTCAATAATGTTTTTATACCCCTTGGATTGCAGAAGTGATGCCAAACGATAATGTAATCCATCAAAATTCGTATAATTCATTTTAATTGTTGTACGAGCCATTTTATTCTCCTTTATTAATTAATGATTTTCCACAAATGGGACAATTTATGCTTTGTTTCGAAACATTGATATTACAACGACTGCAGTAATTATGATTTTGAGCATTAACAATTGAAGCTAATGCAGATTCGTTTCTCCTTTTTATCCATCCGAAAATCATTAGTACAATACCGATAATCGCCACAATAGAAAACAAAACCGCCATTATTGCAACATCCTTTTCGGACAGACCATTCGAAAAGTAATATGCATCAGGGTGTTCGCTAACCAAATAAAGATTTCTCATCATACTAATTGCCAGAGGCAATGCAAATGCTACAAGACATAAACCAATTATAAACATAATGGGTCCTCCTTTCATTTTTTAAACATACGCTGAATATGTTCTATTTCTCAAACTATGCACTTTGACTGGAATTACCATCTGTATTGTACCACTAAAACCATGGAATGGCAAGTACTTTTGACAAAAATATTTCTTTAAAACTTCAGCTATAAAAGTCAACAAGTATAGCTCTGCAAGGTGAACCGTCTGCACCTGATAGATTAAGAGGTGCGGCATTTAAAAAATATACGCCTTCGGGAACTTCACCAAGTCTGACTCCTTCAAGCAAAACAACATTTTTTTCCAAAAGTATAAGATGCACTTCCATTGGTTCATTTTCAGGCCCTATTGTCTGTGGTTCGTTTCCAAGAAGTAAAACATCTGAATCTGCAAACACCTTTGCCGCTTCTGACGATACTTCTATATCTCCCTTAATCAGAATTCTCCTTGCTGATTCGGAATTTTGTTTTTTTGCTTTTTCAATCATTCTATGCGCATCATCCCTTGAAACGATTCCTTGATGCTCTGCCACATAAGCCATTCCCACAAATGCATCTAAGCATATTTGGTCTACGGTTTTTCCGTCTTTAATAAAATGAAACGGTGCATCTATATGTGTTCCGTTATGGGCGCACATATTGAACTCTGTTAAATTATACATTTCACCGTTTTCCATTGATTTAATTAACTTTTTATGAGGCATTGGGTCATCGGGATAAACCTGACAGCTAAAAACCTCTTGAGAAATATCATAGATTTTCATTTCTGATTCTCCCCATTATTTTTATATATATGTCTTTGCAAATATACCATATCTACAAGCTGAACACCACATTCATATATTGGATGGTCATAATTTAAAGTGAAAAATTTCGGCTCGATATGTGAACGGACAAAGCCGCATTTTTCATAAAAAGGTATAGTCAACGGACTATCACCTGTTCCAACTTGCAATACGGAAAATTGACCTCCATGTTTTTGGGCAACATACTCAATTAACGCTTTACCGTAACCTTTTCCCTGAAATTCGGGAACAGTTGCAATATTCTTGATTTCAAGAATACCCTCTCCCTCCTCGGTTACAACACACTCACATTTGACACCGTTATCATCAAGAACATACATTTTCCCTTTATCAAGATATCGGTCTATCATATCTTCCTGTTCGTCTGCCAACAAAAGCAGATTGAGATATTGTTTTTTATTTTCTGTTATCTCCACAATTTCCATAATTGCACCTACAATTTTTTATGCTTCGTTGACAAGCTTTCCCGACATATGCTCAATATCAAGGCAAAGAACTATAGTGTTATTTTTAAAGCTATCAATCTCGTTATGTATATAATCCATATCGTCGGTAAACTTTCTGCAAAAGTTCACCATCAACTCATTTGACCAATTATCTACTGTGCTGATACGCCCGAAAACAATTACACTTTTTATATTGAGAGACCAATGACCGTCTTTTTTGTATCCTCTATCATAAACGCAGAAAGAAACCTTGTTGCTGTTTGCAATTGCATCCAACTTATAGCCAACTTTTCCGCTATGAAAATAAATCTTGTTAGTTTCATCATCAAAGTAAAAATTTATCGGCAAAGCATATGGATAACCATCATCACCGTTTACGGCAAGCACGCCACGCACTTCTTGCTTTAATATTTCTTTACACTCAGTTGTTGAGAGCTTTTGTTTCTTTCTTGTTAATTCTCTAAACATCGAATTCCTCACTGATTGGAATTTATTTAATCCTTTTCGTAATAAACAATATCCATTCTTTCATTGATATTTTCAATTTTACCTGTTCTTTTATACCCGATTTTTTCATAAAGATAACAGTTGCCTTCTTCCTGAAGAATTGTATCAAGCATCCAATTATTGCTTCCGTGAATTTTTTCAATTTCTTCAAATGTTTTTTGGGCAAACCCTTTATTGCGAAATCTTTTCATAATAAATATAGGTGCTATTCTTTTTCTTTCACCATTTCTTCTATCAACAACTCTTACAGCTCCAACAATCTCGTCTTTACTATAAATAAAGTAGAAATAAGTAAACTCGTCCAATAGTTTTGCTCTAATACTTTCTTTTGGCTCGTTTCCGGGACTTGTTTCGTAATCTTGATATTTTGCCAATAAGTCTGAAAATGCATCTCTTTGCAGATTCCATAATTTATCACAATCACCAATATTTGCTCTGACTAATCTCATACTAATTCCTCATTGAATTAAAGTTTATCAGGTAAACACAAACTATGTTACCAAAAATAATATTTGTTTTATCAATATTTCTCACGGCAATATTTTTATTTTCCAGACATTTTTTTCTTCTTAATAAAAACAATCAATGTAACAACCAATATTGCCGGGAATATTGTTGCAAAAAGCAACCCTGTTTTAAGGTTAAAACCCTTTATTTCAGAAAGTGCGCCAACCATTGCAGGGCTCACTGTTGCTCCTAAATCTCCTGCCAACGCTAAAAATGCAAACATTGCTGTTCCACCTCTTGGGCAATTCTGAGAAGAAATGCTGATTGAACCAGGCCACATTATACCAACTGACAATCCGCAAATGGCACAGCCCATAAGACCAAGCGTAGGTAATGAAGCTAAAGATGCCAAAAGATAACAACCAACGCACATAATACCGCAAACAAACATAACTTTAGATAAATTCAATTTTTCGCTGAATTTTCCATACAACATACGGGATATACCCATAAACATTGCGAACAAGCAAGGGCCTGCCAAATCGCCAACTGTTTTTGAAACACCTATTGCAGACTCTGTAAACGCAGATGCCCATTGAGCCATAGTTGCCTCTGATGCACCTGAGCAAATCATAAGTATTATCATTAACCAAAACAATGGCATTCTGAACAGTTGACGGATTTTCATACTCTTGCCATCGTCAACTAATCGTTCAATGGGACATTTTAAAAAGTTAAATGTATTGTATAGTGGCACAACCGCCCAAACAAGAGTTAATATTTTCCAGTTTTCCAAGCCGAACAGGGTGAAAAAGAGAGTTGAACCTAAAATAACCCCCATTGCACCCCAACAATAGAAGGAATGCAAAAGACTCATAACTCCATCCTTATTTTCAAACGGACACGCCTCTACAATAGGGCTTACAAGCACCTCAATAAGACCGCTTCCAATAGCATAAAGCACAACTGAAAACAAAATACCCACAAAGGGCACAGGTAAAAGGTCGGGTAAAAATGTCATTGATACAAGTCCCAAAGATGACACCACCTGAGATGCAACAACGCAGGTGCGATACCCTATTTTATCTGCAAATTTCGTTGCAGCAAGGTCAACAAGCAATTGAGTTAAATAAAAAATCATTGGAATCATTGCTATTTTTTCAAGGGTTATTCCGTATGTACTCTTGAAAGTTAAAAACAAAAGTGGTGCAAAGTTAGCAGATATAGCTTGAGTTACAAAACCAAGGTAACAAGCAATAAGCGTTTTTTTATATTTCTTTTGTGCTGTCATATTTCTACCCTTATTTTATATATTTTCACACAAATTATATCATACAAAGCAAAAGCATTAAATGATATATTTGTAACTTTATTTATAGTCATTTTATAATCCGAAATTTTTTTCTGTTTAACTATTTGTCTGGCATAAATTTCAAATGGTTTTACTTTGTCTTATCTTCATTTTCTTCCAGTTGATAAATCCGTAAATATCATTAAACAAAAAAGCAACAAAACAAACAACAACGGAAACATACTTTATATCATTTATGCTTGCAAGCACCCACAGAATTATTAAAACAACATCATTTGATGCATATGCAAAGGCAAAGTAAGGGCTTCTTCTGAAGGTGAGATACACTGCAACAAAGCTGGTTGTTACGGATATTGTGCTTGGGATTATATTTGCTGTTTGGAAATGTTCCAATATAAAATAAAACAAAACTGTAATTACAGCAGTTATTATCCACATAAATATGGATTCGGTTTTACTTATGGTATTTACCTTAACCTCTGCTTTGTTTCCGTTATAAGGGTTTCTTAACCAAGAAATAAGGGCAAAAACCGCCATTGGCATTGTCATACCCAAATATGTAACCATTTCGCCATAGTAGCTAAATGTGTATGATATAATTCCGTACAGCAAGCTGAATATAACCATCAAAAATTGACCTATTGGGTTTCCCTTTGCATTAAAAATGAGAGATGTAACACCAATTATTGATGCAACAAATGTAAGATAGTTTTCTCTGTCAAAAAGACAGAAAGAGACAACGATCAGAAAAACCGATAAGCACCATAGGGTTATTTCCGTTTTTGAAAAATACGATGTGAGTTTTTTATACAAAAGCATGATAAATTTCCTTAAAAACAAAAGCATTTGTATGTACATCTTCAAAGACCTAACGATGCACA